>NZ_SSOI01000070.1:0-124137 GCF_029873175.1 Pseudomonas sp. BN505 | reverse complement strand
CGGTCGCAGGTTCGAATCCTGCTGAGTCCGCCACTTTCTTGAAGTGGCTCTGCTTGCACAGCTACTTCAGTCAACCAGTGGTAACCTGGTCTAAAACTACCACCACGGACTCATAGCTCAGCTGGATAGAGTACTCGGCTACGAACCGAGCGGTCGCAGGTTCGAATCCTGCTGAGTCCGCCATATCCCATCAAGAAGCCCGCTCAGTTGAGCGGGCTTTTTGTTTTTCTGCGCCACTGAATTGTTGGCCATGTCGATCTAAGCTCTTCTGTAATGTTTGTGGTGTAGCTTGAGGCCGCTGGTGCGGCGCCAAATTCGATCAGGCATCGCAACACATCTACGCACACACAACAAATGTGCTTTAAACGCCAGAGCCGCCGTCGCACTGATAGCTTCAAGCGTTGTCCCACCTTTATCGCGCAAACGATTGTTCTGGCCAAAAATTTAAGCGATCTGACAGCTTTAGCAGTGTATGATTGCGCCCGTCAGCCCCGCCGGGGCTTGTGGAAAACCACCATGGACTTACCCAGTAGTTACTCGCTAACACGATTCATACAGAAAGATCTGACCGATTGATTCTCCCGGCGTGCTCCGCTGCTGGGAGTGGAGTTCGCCTATGACTGAAGTAGAAGTAAAAAAAGCGCAAGAAAGCCTGCAGGATCGCCTGGCCCAGGTGGTCGAACTGCTGCAACGCCAGCGTGTGGTCGAAGACCTGACGCACCGCCAGGAAGGCGCGCACAACGACCTGGTCGAAAACCTGGTCCACCGCCAGAATCTCGTCGAGCTGCAGCGCAAGCTCGATGATCTGCACCCCGCCGACATCGCCTATATCCTCGAAGCCTTGCCCCTGGAAGACCGCCTGACGGTCTGGCAGCTGGTGCGCTCGGATCGCGATGGCGACATCCTGCTTGAAGTTTCCGACTCGGTTCGCCAATCGTTGATCGCCGACATGGACGATCACGAGCTGCTGGCCGCCGCCAAGGAAATGGACGCCGACGAGCTGGCGGACCTGGCCCCAGAGCTGCCGCGCGACGTTGTTCACGAGCTGATGGAAACCCTCGATGCCCAGCAACGCGAGCGTGTGCGCTCGGCGCTGAGCTACGACGAGGAGCAGGTCGGTGCGCTGATGGACTTCGAGATGGTCACCATCCGCGAAGACGTCAGCCTGGAAGTGGTGCTGCGCTATCTGCGCCGCCTGAAAGAGCTGCCCAACCACACCGACAAACTGTTCGTGGTGGATTACGACGGCATCCTCAAGGGGGTGTTGCCGATCAAGCGCTTGCTGGTCAACGACCCGGAGAAGAAGGTAGCGGAGGTCATGGCGACCGACCCGGTGTCCTTCCAGCCCGAGGAAGATGCCTATGATGCAGCGCAGGCTTTCGAGCGTTATGACCTGGTATCGGCACCTGTAGTAGACAAAGGCGGGCGCCTGATCGGCCGTTTGACCATCGACGAAATGGTCGACCTGATCCGTGAGGAGAGCGAGAGCGAAGTCCTCAACATGGCGGGTCTGCGTGAAGAGGAAGATATCTTTGCCTCGGTCTGGCGCTCGTTCCGCAACCGTTGGGCATGGCTGGCGATCAACCTGATTACCGCTTTTCTCGCTTCCCGCGTTATCGGGCTGTTTGAAGGCTCGATCGAAAAGCTGGTGGCGTTGGCTGCGTTGATGCCTATCGTTGCGGGTATTGGTGGCAACTCGGGTAACCAGACCATCACCATGATTGTCCGCGCCATGGCGCTGGACCAGGTGTCGCCGGGCAATACCAGCCGCCTGATGCGCAAGGAGTTGGCAGTGTCGCTGATCAACGGCCTGGTGTGGGGTGGAGTGATCGGTGCGGTGGCTTTCTGGCTGTATGGCAGCTGGTCACTGGGTTTGGTGATGACCGCCGCAATGACTCTGAACCTGTTACTGGCAGCGCTGATGGGCGTGCTCATCCCGATGACATTGGCCCGCCTGGGCCGCGACCCGGCCATGGGGGCGAGTGTGATGATCACTGCCGTGACCGACAGTGGCGGCTTTTTCATCTTCCTCGGCCTGGCTACGCTGTTCCTGCTGTAAACCGATCTTTCCCTGTGGGAGCGGGCATGCCCGCGAACACCGGCGCAGCCGGTGCCATCCACCGCGTCGCCTGATTCGCGGGCTTGCCCGCTCCCACAGTGGTCCTGCAAAGGCGTATGCCGTTGCGGTAGGCCAGCCACAAAAAAGCCAGCTTACGCTGGCTTTTTCATGTTCGCTGCAGGCCTCAGGAAGCGTCAGCGGCCATTTCCACATCATGAGCGATGAGGGCCACCAGGGCGTTCTGCTGGCGGTGAGACAGTTGACGGAAGCGCTGCAGCAACTCGCGCTCGTGCAGCGACAGCTCAGGGCTGTCCAGGCGCATGCTCAGCTCGTCACCCAGCGCACCTTCCTGGATAAGGCTCTGTTCCAGGCGCGCGATGATTTCGGAGTTCATGCTGCGGTGATGGTTTCGCGCTACCTCGGCAATGCGCTCACGCATCCCGTCTGGCAGGCGGACGACGAACTTGTCAGCGGTGCGGCTCGAATAAATAGCCTGTTTCATTGGGCGCATATAAATTGACCGGAGTTTGGTTCAGGGGAAGCGGTTCTCAAATTGGCCGCACGGGGTGGAAGTACGACCGTGGCGACGACAAAATGTTCAACCGGCAGTAAAAATGGGTGCTCATCTTGCCTCATCATCGCCGTTTCCTTGGCGTCAATTCTGTGACAAATAGTGAGCCGGATAAAGGCTTTCTGCCAGTACCAATTATCAGAAATGAGCACTGGTTTGAAAAGTTTTACATGCTCCGGCTTGCCCAACCGTCAGACTTTTGCCGTCAAAAACTGGTAAAACGCAGCAAAAGGCAAGGAAAACACCTAGAATGCGGCGGTTTCCCTTCATAGAGCATAGTGGCTATGCAACATGACGCAAGCGACCGTCGATCAGGGACAGGCCGGTTGATATTTCTGATAGGACCGTCGGGTTCGGGGAAAGATTCCCTGATCGACGCTTCACGTGAGCGACTGGCGGCCGCCGGGGTAGAAATTGCCCGTCGCGTCATTACCCGTTCAGCCGAAGCCAAAGGCGAAGCCGCTCATGGGGTTACGCCCGAGCAGTTCGAGACCCTGCGTGCTCAGGGCGCATTTGCCATGCACTGGCACGCCAACGGCCTGGACTATGGTATTGCGCAGCAGGTGGACGAGTGGATGGCGGCGGGCAGGGCAGTGCTGGTGAATGGCTCGCGGGCCTACCTGGCCGAAGCGCGCCAGCGTTACCCGAACCTGCTGGCGGTGCTGGTCGAGGTCAGGCCCGAAGTGCTGCGTCAGCGCCTGCTGGCCCGTGGCCGCGAAAACGCCGAGGAAATCGAGCAGCGCCTGGCTCGCAGCGCCCGTTTGCAGGCACCGCCCGATCCTTCAGTGCATGTGCTGGACAACTCGACAACCCTGGAGGCAGCGGTCGCAGCCCTGTTCGGGCTGCTTCGCGATGAAGGGGTTCTGCCACCGGAGTAGCAGTGCCAGAAAAGGATTACGCGAAAAAGCCCGGCAGGTGCATGACAAACGCCAGCATGCTGGTTAACATGCTGGCCATCCCGCTGTGCAGCGCTCGCTGCCGGTCGTAGCGTCTCAGTAGCTCAATTGGATAGAGCATCCCCCTCCTAAGGGGAAGGTTGCAGGTTCAATTCCTGCCTGGGACGCCATTTCTTGTTTCTCCCATTTTTGCCTCCGCCTCCTGTGCAGCCGCCATCCGTGTGCGCGTCAGGAAGTACCCCGCCACTACCAGCACCACCGTCAGCACCGTGAACCAGAACTGGAAACGCGATGCCGGTTCGAACGCCTGGGTGCCGATCACTGCCAGCAAGGCGAACAGCGCAACGATATTGGCGTACGGGAACAGCCAGGCGCGGAAGGCCTTGGGGTCGACCGCTTCGTGACGGGTTTTCCAGCGCATGGCCACGTGGGCGATGATGATGAAGATCCACACGACCATCACGAGGCTGCCGGTACTCTTGGCCAGGGTCATGAACAGGTCGCCGGCGCTGATAAAGTGCACGGTCAGGATCATCGTGCAGATCGACAGGCTCAGCAGCAATGCATTGATCGGCACGCCCTTGGCGCTGGTGCGCGAGAACAGCTTGGGCGCGTGCCCGCGCTGGCTCAGCGAGAACAGCATGCGCGAGTTGGAGAACATGAACGAGTTCATCACCGACATGAACGAGACGAACAACACCAGCTTCATGGCCACCGCCGCACCACCGAACCCGGCCAGGCTGAACAGCGAAACATAGGGCGAGGCCAGGTTGGCCTTGTCGGTCCATGGCAGGCACAGGATCAGGATCGACACCGAGCCGACGTAGAACAGCATCACGCGCAGGATCACGCTCTTGATCGCGCGGATCACGTTCTGCCGCGGGTTCTCCGACTCACCTGCGGCCACGGCGGCGATTTCGCTGCCGCCCAGCGAGAAGATCACCACGATGACACCCGCCATTACCGGCGACAGGCCGTTGGGCATGAAGCCGTCGTGGGCGGTGAGGTTGACCAGGCCAGGCGACGGGATGTCGTGGTGCAGGCCAAGCAGGATCGAGATGCCCAGCAGCATGAAGATGAGGATGGTGGCGACCTTCATCGCCGCCAGCCAGTACTCCACTTCGGCAAACGAACGCACCGAGTAGGCGTTGCTGGCCATCAGTGTCACCAGCATCAGGAAGGCGCCTGCCCAGATCGGCAGCCAGGGTAGGAAGTCATGCAGGATGGCGCCCAGCAGGACTGCTTCAAGGGTGATGGTCATCATCGACTTGAACCAGTACAGCCAGCCGACTGCAAACCCGGCCCAGTCACCGAGCCAGGTGTTGGCGTAGGTCGAGAACGACCCGGCATCCGGGTTGCGGCAGGCCATTTCACCCAGCATGAACATGACCAGGGTGACCACCAGGCCACCAATGAAATACGACAGGATGGCCGCAGGCCCTGCCGATGCGATCAGTGAGCCCGAGCCCATGAACAGGCCTGCACCGATCACCCCACCCAGTGCGATCATGGTGATGTGCCGCTGCTTGAGGCTTTGCTTCAAACTGTTGGATTGCATTTCCTTGTCCTCTCTTATTGTTGGGGGGACCCGACAACGTCCCCCAACGCAGGCATCGTCATGCGCCTGCGTCCACGCGTGGCAAATAGCTACCAGCCTGCCACCCTGGACAATAAGGCCAAGGACCTCAAACGAATTCTCTGCACAACATCCTGCCGATTTTTCCTGAGACCGGTGATGGTGCCGGTAGCGGTGCAATTGACCAAGCCATGCACCACCAGAACATCGACACCGCCGGGCGCCTTCAAACGGGTCAGCTTGGGGAGCCTTTCACGACCCGCGGCACTTTCGCTACCGACCGCCGCCACTCCCTCATGCCGTGCCGGCCGCTTGTTGCTCTTCATCCAGGCCGTCCGCCTCGGCGACCTGCTCTTGCGCTTTCTCCTCGATCTTGCGCTCGATGTCATCTTTCATGCGCTGGGCGATCAACTCGTCGACCTTTGCTTTCATTTCCGGCGACAGGGCGTCGTACTCTTCTTCGGTCAGGCCTATTTCACGCAGCAGTTTTTCCTTGATCATCTCGCCGGGTGACTTGGACATGAAGTCGTGAAACTCCTGCCGGGCAGTCTTGGCTGGCAGTGGTTCTCCGATCACCGGCTCGGTGGTCTCAGAACCCAGGTTTTGCAGCATCACCTTGAATTTGGCAAAGGCTTCTTCGCGCGCATCCTCAGCGTTTTGCTGAGCGGTATTGCCTTGGTGCTGCTGTTGGGTCGCCGTGTTGGCAGTGGTTACTGGGGTGCTGGCTGGCGCAATCTCGGCCACTGTCTGCTCATCGCTGGCGTGCCGGGGTTGATTGAGCGTGGGCTGCCAGCTGACGCCGTTAGGGGCGATTATCATGTTTCCTCCTTGGAAATATCGTTGGCAGCTATCCAGCGCAAAAGCCATGCCAGCGCTGTGCCGGTCGAAATCAGGCCTTTGGCGCTATTTCGGTTGCGCCCTGGCGGGCATATGCTTGCCTGTCCAAGGCATGATCTTGCCGCCTGCGGCAATTACCACCACTGTCGGCAGCCCCTTGACCGGAGCGCAGTTGCTGGGCATCAGGGAGAGCGTCCATGAATCACGAAACCAGGCCGGCACCCGGCAGCTTCAGTGAACAGCAATTGCACACCTTGTTCGAGTTGATCAGCGATGGCATCTGGGACTGGAATGCCAACACCGGCTACGTCTATCGCAACCCCGGCTGGTACGCCATGCTCGGTTACGCCAGCCACTCCATGGCCAACTCGGTACTGACCTGGGAAAGCGTGATCCACCCCGAGGACTACCCGCGGGTAATGGCGCATTTCGAGGCCTACATCAACCAGCGCAACGAGCGCTACCTCATCGAATACCGCTGCCGTTGCCAGGATGGCAACTACATCTGGATCGAAGACAGCGGCTACATCATCGGCCAGAACGCAGACGGTTCGGTGGCGCGCATGCTCGGGGCGCACCGCAACATCGACGCCGGCAAGCGCCTGGTGGCGCAGCTGGAACAGAAGAACCAGTCGCTGGAGTGCCAGGTGGCCGAGCGTACCCGCGAGCTGTCCTGGGTGAACCAGCAATTGCAGCGGCAACTGGAAGAGAACCTCGAGTTGGCCGAGCGCGACGCGTTGACCCGCATTGCCAATCGCTACCGGCTGGAAAAGTCGTTGCAGACGGAGTGCGAACGCGCCCAGCGATTCCGTCAGCCGTTGTCGCTGATCGCCATGGACATGGACGATTTCAAACCGATCAACGACCGCTACGGCCACGCCCGTGGCGATGCTGCGCTGGTGTTGGTGGCCGATAACTTGCGTACCTGCCTGCGCGAGCTCGACGTGTTGGCGCGCTGGGGTGGCGATGAGTTCGTCATCGTGCTGCCGCAGGCCGCGCTGGGCGAGGCGCTGGAGGTGGCGGCGGGCTTGCGCCAGGTGATGGAGCAGCTGGAGCCGGTGGGCGATTGCCGGCTGACCATGAGCTATGGCGTGGTGCAATGGCAGGAAGGGGAGGACCAGCATGCGCTGCTGGCGCGTGCCGACAAGGCGCTGTACCGGGCCAAGGCGGCCGGCAAGAATGCCATAGCCCCATAGCCTGACGCGGTCCACACAAGGGATCGCGCAGGTGACGGGGATCAGTGCCTGGATGAAAAAAGACCCGCGGCGCCTCTCGGCGCAGCGGGCCAAATCGGCCTTGGCCGCTTCAGTGTCAGATATGCAGGGCGTGGCCCAGGGCGCGCAATGCCGCTTCCTGTACCGCCTCACCCAGCGTCGGGTGGGCATGGATGGTGCCGGCCACATCCTCCAGGCAGGCGCCCATCTCCAGCGATTGGGCAAACGCCGTGGACAGTTCGGAAACCGCCACGCCAACGGCTTGCCAACCCAGGATCAGGTGGTTGTCCCGCCGTGCCACCACGCGCACGAATCCGCTCTTCGCTTCCAGGCTCATGGCCCGGCCATTGGCGGCAAACGGGAACTGCGCGACGATGCAGTCCAGCCCTTGCTGGCTGGCCTGCTCCGGGGTTTTACCGACGACCACCACTTCTGGGTCGGTAAAGCACACCGCAGCAATCGCGGCAGGCTCGAAGCGGCGTGCCTTGCCAGCGATGATCTCGGCGACCATTTCGCCCTGGGCCATGGCCCGGTGCGCCAGCATCGGTTCGCCGGCCACGTCGCCGATGGCCCAGACGTTGTGCATGCTGGTCTGGCAGCGCGCGTCGATGGCAATGGCGGCGCCGTTCATTTTCAGGTCCAGGCACTCCAGGTTGAAACCTTTGGTGCGCGGCCGGCGGCCGACGGCCACCAGCACCTGGTCGGACTCCAGGCGCAGTTGCCCGCCCTCGCCGTCGTTGGCCAGCAGGCAACCGTTTTCGTAACCTTCGACGCTGTGGCCCAGGTGCAGGGCGATGCCCAGCTTTTTCAACGACTCGGCCACCGGGGCAGTCAATTCGCTGTCGTAGGTCGGCAGGATGCGCTCACGCGCTTCCACCACGCTTACTTGCGCGCCCAGCTTGCGGTAGGCAATGCCCAGTTCCAGGCCGATATAGCCACCGCCCACCACCACCAGGTGCTGCGGCAGGGCTTTCGGCGCCAGGGCTTCGGTCGAGGAAATCACCGGCCCGCCCAGAGGCAGCATCGGCAGTTCGACGCTGCTGGAGCCGGTGGCCAGCAACAGGTGTTCACACTGGATACGCTGGCCATCAACTTCGACCTGCTTGCCGTCGAGCACCTTCGCCCAGCCATGAATCACCTTGACCCCGTGCTTTTTCAGCAGGGCGGCCACACCAGTGGTCAGGCGGTCTACGATGCCGTCCTTCCAGGCCACGCTCTGGCCGATGTCCAAGCGCGGCGAGGCAACGCTGATGCCCAGTTCCGACGGCCCGGCGAAGCGCGAGGTCTGGTGGAACTGCTCGGCCACATGGATCAGCGCCTTGGACGGAATGCAGCCGATATTCAGGCAGGTACCGCCCAGCGCCTGGCCTTCCACCAGCACGGTAGGGATGCCCAGTTGCCCGGCACGGATGGCGGCCACATAGCCGCCAGGGCCGCCGCCGATGATCAACAGGGTAGTCTGGATAGTCTGTTGCATGCTTACTCCACGAACAGGCAGGCAGGTTGTTCGAGCAGGCCACGCACGGCCTGGATGAACAGCGCGGCGTCCATGCCATCAACCACGCGGTGGTCGAACGAGCTGGACAGGTTCATCATCTTGCGCACGACGATCTGGCCGTCGATCACCACCGGCCGCTCAACCATGCGGTTGACGCCGACAATCGCCACTTCCGGGGTGTTGACCACCGGCGTGCTGACGATGCCACCGAGGGCGCCCAGGCTGGTCAGGGTAATGGTCGAGCCCGACAACTCTTCGCGGTTGGCCTTGTTGCTGCGTGCCGCGTTGGCCAGGCGGGAAATCTCGCCAGCATTGGCCCACAGGCTGCCGGCTTCGGCATGGCGCAGCACGGGCACCATCAGGCCGTTGTCACCCTGGGTGGCGATGCCCACATGCACCGCGCCATGGCGGGTGATGATCTGCGCTTCGTCGTCATAGGTGGCGTTGATCTGCGGGAAGTCACGCAGCGCCACGACCAGTGCACGCACCAGGAACGACAGCAGCGTCAGCTTGCCGCGGCTGTCGCCGTACTTGCTGTTGAGCTGCTGGCGCAGGGCTTCCAGGGCGGTGACGTCGATTTCTTCCACATAGCTGAAGTGCGCGACCCGGCGCTTGGCGTCCTGCATGCGCTGGGCGATCTTGCGGCGCAGGCCGATCACCGGCACCTGCTCGCTGTCGCTGCGCTTGGCATAGCCATTGGGGGCTTGCCCGGCGGCGCTCTGCGGCTTGCTCATGAAGGCGTCGAGGTCTTCGTGCAGGATGCGCCCGGCCGGGCCGCTGCCGTGCACATAGCGCAGTTCGATGCCGGTATCCAGCGCACGCTTGCGCACCGCCGGTGAGGCCAGCGGCTTGTCGCCCGGCTGGCGCGGCACGATGGGCGCAGCTTCGTGGTTGGCGGGTGCCTGGTACGCAGCGGGTTTTACGTCTTTCTGCGGTTCTGGCTTCTCTGCCACGGGGGCGGCGGGCGTTTCTACCTGTTTGGCCTGAGGCACATCCACATGGTTGCCGCTGCCTTCCACTTCGATGCGGATCAGCTCGCTGCCGACCGCCATCACTTCACCTGGCTGGCCACCCAGGGCCAGCACCTTGCCGCTGACCGGCGAAGGGATTTCCACGGTAGCCTTGTCGGTCATGACGTCGGCCACCACCTGGTCCTCGGCGATCATGTCGCCGACCTTGACGAACCATTCCACCAGCTCGACCTGCGCGATGCCTTCGCCAATGTCCGGCATCTTGATGACGTGCGTGCCCATTCAGACCTCCATGACCTTTTTCAATGCCGCACCTACCCGCGAAGGCCCTGGGAAATACGCCCATTCCTGCGCGTGAGGGTAGGGGGTGTCCCAGCCCGTGACGCGCTCGATCGGCGCCTCCAGGTGGTGGAAGCAGTGCTCCTGCACCAGCGACACCAGTTCGGCACCGAAGCCGCAGGTACGGGTGGCTTCATGCACCACCACGCAGCGGCCGGTCTTTTTCACCGACTCGACGATGGTGTCCAGGTCCAGCGGCCATAGGCTGCGCAGGTCGATCACTTCGGCATCGACGCCGCTTTCTTCGGCGGCCACCTGGGCCACGTACACCGTGGTGCCGTAGGTGAGCACGGTCACGTCATTGCCGGGGCGGGTAATGGCGGCCTTGTCCAGCGGCACGGTGTAGTAACCGTCGGGCACGGCGCTGTGCGGGTGCTTCGACCACGGCGTTACCGGGCGGTCGTGGTGGCCGTCGAACGGGCCGTTGTACAGGCGCTTGGGCTCCAGGAAGATCACCGGGTCGTCGCATTCGATCGAGGCAATCAGCAGGCCTTTGGCGTCGTACGGGTTGGACGGCATGACGGTGCGCAGGCCGCACACCTGGGTGAACATCGCTTCCGGGCTCTGGCTGTGCGTCTGGCCGCCGTAGATGCCACCGCCGCACGGCATGCGCAGGGTCAGCGGGGCGATGAACTCGCCGGCCGAACGGTAACGCAGGCGCGCCATTTCCGAGACGATCTGGTCGGAGGCGGGGTAGAAGTAGTCGGCGAACTGGATCTCCACCACCGGGCGCAGGCCGTAGGCGCCCATGCCCACGGCGGTACCGACGATGCCGCTTTCGGAGATTGGCGCGTCGAACACGCGGGATTTGCCGTACTTGTTCTGCAGGCCTTCGGTGCAGCGGAACACGCCGCCGAAGTAGCCGACGTCCTGGCCGTAGACAACCACATTTTCGTCGCGCTCAAGCATGACATCCATGGCCGAGCGCAGGGCCTGGATCATGGTCATGGTAGTGGTGGCCATGGCGGTTTCCGGGTTGATGCTGTTGTTGTGATCGTTCATCTCAAACCCCCAGTTCCTGGCGTTGACGGCGCAGGTGGTCGGGCATTTCCTTGTACACGTCCTCGAACATCGAGGCGGCGCTCGGGATGTGACCGTTGGCCAGGGTGCCGTACTGCTCGGCTTCTTTCTGCGCGGCAATCACAGCAGCCTCGAACTCGGCCGTGGTGGCCTGGTGTTCTTCCTCGGACCAGTGGCCGATCTTGATCAGGTGCTGCTTCAGGCGGACGATCGGGTCGCCCAGCGGGAAGTGGCTCCAGTCATCGGCGGGGCGGTACTTGGACGGGTCGTCCGAGGTCGAGTGCGGGCCGGCGCGGTAGGTGACCCACTCGATCAGGCTAGGGCCCAGGCCGCGGCGGGCGCGTTCGGCGGCCCAGCGCGAGGCGGCGTATACGGCGACGAAGTCGTTGCCGTCAACCCGCAGCGAGGCAATGCCGCAGCCCACGCCACGGCCGGCGAACGTGGTCGACTCGCCACCAGCGATGGCCTGGAAGGTAGAAATCGCCCACTGGTTGTTGACCACATTGAGGATCACCGGGGCGCGGTAAACGTGGGCAAAGGTCAGGGCTGTGTGGAAGTCCGACTCGGCGGTGGCGCCGTCACCGATCCACGCCGAGGCAATCTTGGTATCGCCCTTGATTGCCGACGCCATGGCCCAGCCGACTGCCTGCACGAACTGGGTCGCCAGGTTGCCACTGATGGTGAAGAAGCCGGCCTCGCGTACCGAATACATGATCGGTAGCTGGCGGCCTTTGAGCGGGTCGCGCTCGTTGGACAGCAACTGGCAGATCATCTCTACCAGCGACACGTCGCGGGCCATCAGGATGCTTTGCTGGCGGTAGGTCGGGAAGCACATGTCGGTGCGGTTCAGCGCCAGCGCCTGGCCGCTGCCGATGGCTTCTTCGCCCAGGCTCTGCATGTAGAAGGACATCTTCTTCTGGCGCTGGGCAACCACCATGCGGCTGTCGAAGATCCGCGTCTTGAGCATGGCGCGCATGCCTTGGCGGAGGATTTGCGGGTCAATGTCTTCAGCCCACGGGCCTTGGGCGTCGCCTTGCTCGTCGAGCACGCGGACCAGGCTGTAGGACAGGTCGGCGGTGTCGGCAGCATCGACATCCACAGGGGGTTTACGGGCTTGACCTGCATCGTTGAGGCGCAGGTAGGAAAAATCGGTCTGGCAGCCTGGCCGGCCGGTGGGCTCGGGCACATGCAAACGCAGGGGGGCGTACTCGTTCATGCTTTTTACGCTCGCTCGGGTATTTGTTTTTGTGAGCTCTGAAGCGGCCGCCGCTGAATACCGGCTTGTGACTGGTAGGTCAGCGTCATCTACATCTTAGTGGCCCGGCAGGAGAATTTTTCTCTCAAGTTGATTGCCTTTGCCGAGCGGTGCAGATAAACATTCCGCATAAACACAAAAAACCGGTGATTTTGTCTCATGCGCAAACTCGATCGTACCGATATCGGCATTCTCAACAGCCTGCAGGAAAACGCCCGCATCACCAACGCCGAGCTGGCACGCTCGGTCAACCTGTCGCCCACGCCCTGTTTCAACCGGGTGCGGGCCATGGAGGAACTGGGGGTAATCCGCCAGCAGGTGACCTTGTTGTCACCCGAGGCGCTGGGGTTGGATGTAAACGTGTTCATCCATGTCAGCCTGGAAAAGCAGGTGGAGCAGTCGCTGCACCGCTTCGAGGAAGAAATTGCCGAACGGCCCGAGGTGATGGAGTGCTACCTGATGACCGGGGACCCTGATTACCTGTTGCGGGTACTGCTGCCGAGCATCCAGGCGCTGGAGCGGTTTCTTGACTACCTGACGCGGTTGCCGGGGGTGGCCAATATTCGCTCGAGTTTTGCCTTGAAGCAGGTGCGGTACAAGACGGCCTTGCCACTGCCGGCCAACGGCATGACCTTGCGCGAGTAGCCCATCGTCGAGACTTGCGCTGACCCTACGGATCCCGGGGTGCCTCGTAGGTGCTTGATATTTTAAACACCCCCAGCCTATGTTGTTGTCAGCGCACAACAACAAGGACAAGCGTCATGAGCACCGCTCCGCTTCAGGGCATCGATGAAATCGAATGCGTCACCCCCGACCTCAACGGCGTCCCGCGCGGCAAGGTGATGACCGCCGAAGGCTTTCTGGAAGGCCGCCGCCTGCAGATGGCCCGGGGGGTGTTGCTGCAATGCATCATGGGCGGCTACCCGCCGGCGAAATTCTACGGCAGCGACGACGGCGACCTGGCGCTGGTGGCCGAACCCAGCCAGGTCCATCGCCTGCCCTGGAGCAACGACGGTCGCGCCCTGGCCATCTGCGATGCCATTGAACTGGATGGCCGGCCCTCGGCACTGTCCACCCGTGGCCAGCTCAAGGCGGTCATCGCCCGCTACGCGGCCCTGGGGCTGGCGCCCGTGGTGGCGACCGAACTCGAATTCTTTGTTTTTGCCCCCAACAGCGACCCGCAGCAGCCGTTCCAGCCACCCGTAGGCAGCGATGGCCGTCGCGAGCTCGGCCATTCGGCGTTCAGTGTCAGTTCCAACAATGGCCTGCGCCCGTTCTTCAAAGAGGTGTACCACTGCATGGCCGCGCTCGGCCTGCCGCGCGACACGTTCATGCACGAAATGGGCGTTAGCCAGTTCGAGATCAACCTGCTGCACGGCGACCCGCTGGTGCTGGCTGACCAGACCTTCCTGTTCAAGCACCTGCTCAAGGAAGTGGCGCTCAAGCATGGGCTGACCGTGGTGTGCATGGCCAAGCCGCTGGCGCGCACGCCCGGCAGCTCCATGCATATTCACCAGAGCCTGGTCGAAGCCGGCAGCGGGCGTAACGTGTTCAGCGACGAGCAGGGCCAGCCGACCCACACCTTCTACCATTTCATCGGCGGCCTGCAGGCGTGCATGGCCGACTTCACCGCGCTGTTCGCGCCCAACGTCAATTCCTATCAGCGCCTGTGCCACCCCTACGCCTCGCCAAACAATGCCTGCTGGTCTGAGGACAACCGCGCCGCTGGCCTGCGCATTCCGGCCAGTGCGCCAGCAGCGCGGCGGGTCGAAAACCGTTTGCCCGGTGCCGACACCAACCCATACCTGGCCATCGCCGCAAGCCTGGCGGCCGGGCTGCACGGTATCGAGCAGCGCCTGCAACCTTCGCCGGCCATTCAGGGCGAGTTTGAAGTGCCCGAGCACCTGAGCCTGCCGTGTACCCTGCATGCCGCCCTCGAACGGCTCAAGCGCAGCGCACTGGCACGGGAACTGTTCGGCAGCGAGTTCATCGAAGGCTACATCGCCAGCAAGACCTTGGAGCTGACTGATTTCTTCGACGAGATCACCCCGTGGGAGCGCCGGGTGCTGGCGGCACAGGCCTGATCGCGACACGACCTGCACCGGACACGTCCCCGCCACGGCATTTTGCTGGCGGGGGCCTGCACTGACCGGCATTTGCCCTTATGCTGCTAGCACCTACCGCCACCTGACCAGGGAGCTTCTCGGTACGTATGCGAAATGTATGGAAGCCGTTTCAGTCGTTGTATTTCGCCGCGCTGATGATGTTGATCGGTTCGGGCCTGCTCAGTACCTACCTGGCCCTGCGCCTGGCGGCCGACCATGTCGACAGCCTGTGGGTGGGTGCGTTGATGGCGGCCAACTACTTTGGCCTGGCCGTCGGCGGCAAGGTCGGCCACCGGCTGATTGGCCGGGTCGGGCACATTCGCGCCTATGCCACTTGCGCCGGTATCGTCGGTGCGGCGGTGCTGGGGCATGGGCTGACCAATTGGCTACCGGCCTGGGTCGGGCTGCGCATGATCG
Source organism: Pseudomonas sp. BN505 (assembly GCF_029873175.1). Lineage (NCBI taxonomy): Bacteria > Pseudomonadati > Pseudomonadota > Gammaproteobacteria > Pseudomonadales > Pseudomonadaceae > Pseudomonas > Pseudomonas sp. BN505. The sequence continues at coordinate 109,379 of NZ_SSOI01000070.1, read as the reverse complement.
TGGGCCTGGGCATGATGTGCCAGTACATGGTCATCGAGAGCTGGCTCAACGAGCAGGCCGATGTGAAACACCGCGGGGCGGTGTTCAGCGGCTACATGATCGCCTCGTACCTGGGGCTGGTGCTCGGCCAGCTGATCCTTGTGGTGCACCCAGAGCTTGGGCCGGAGCTGCTGATGCTGGTGGCGATGTGCTTTGCCCTGTGCCTGGTGCCGGTGGCAATGACCCGGCGCATTCACCCGGCGCCCTTGCGCCCGGCACCGATGGAGCCGAAGTTCTTCATCAAGCGCGTGCCGCAGTCGCTCAGTACGGTATTGGGCTCGGGGTTGATCGTCGGCTCGTTCTACGGCCTGGCGCCTTTGTACGCCTCAAGCCAGGGGATGGCGACCGAGCAGATCGGTCTGTTCATGGGTAGCTGTATTTTTGCCGGCCTGCTGGTGCAGTGGCCGCTGGGCTGGTTGTCTGACCGTTACGACCGGGCGGTGCTGATCCGCAGCGTGGCAATAGGCCTGGCGCTGGCGGCTGCGCCATTGGCGATATTGCCTAGTGTGCCGCTGGAGATGCTGTTCGGTATCGGCTTCGTGATTTCGTTGCTGCAGTTCTGCCTGTACCCGCTGGCGGTGGCGTTTTCCAACGACCACGTGGAAAGCGAGCGGCGGGTGTCGCTGACGGCCATGCTGCTGGTGACCTATGGCGTGGGCGCGTGTATCGGGCCACTGGCGGCGGGCGTGCTGATGAAAGTGCTGGGCCCGCAGATGCTCTATGCGTTCTTCGTGTTCTTCGCCCTGGTGCTGGTGTGGCGAATTCGGCCGAAAGCGGTTACCGGGCTGCACCAGGTGCAGGATGCACCGCTGGGCCACGTGGCGATGCCGGCGGCCGGTTCGCCCTTGTCGGCAGCGCTGGACCCACGGGTGGATGAGCAGACCGTGCAGGACGTGATGCAGGCGCCGGTGGCGGCGGAAGACACCGAAGAGGAAGAGAAGGGCGCTGAGAAGGGCCTTGAGCCGGAGAGTGAGGTCAGCAAATCGCTGTAGGCCTGCACTGGCCCCTTCGCGAGTAAACCCGCTTCCACAGGGACCGCACCAGGCCCGAGGGCAGCGCCGTACCTGTGGGAGCGGGTTTACCCGCGAAAGGGACGGCACTGGAAGAACACTAATGAAAACGCCACCTGAAAAGGTGGCGTTTTTGCATTTGGCCGACGATCAATAATCGTCCTTGTCGAACCGCCGCGCCTCGCGTTGCAGCTGGTACACAAAACTCTCGATCTTGCGCTGTGCCTGCCCACTCAGGTTATGGAAGCGCACGCCAGCGAAGGTGGTGTTGATGTGCTCTTCATAGTGCAGGTGACGCAGTTCGACCATGGTGTCCACCAGGCCCAGCGGGTTACCCGCCTTGAAGCGCTCGTACACCTGGCCCAGTTGCAGGCGGCTTTCTACATCGCCTTCAAAACGCAGCTTGCAGCCGGTGGCCGAGATATCCAGCAGTTTGCCACGCAGGGCGCCGTTACCCTTCAGGTGGGTGCCATCGAGGATGATGTCGACCAGTTGCGACAGCTTCAGCGCGGCGCGGAAGGCGTTGCGGCGCTGGTGGTAGGTCATCTCTTGCGGCATGGCGCCGCTGTAGCAGCGGTGGCCGTCGACTTCGCTGATCTTCAGCGCGTGGTTGCATTCCCATGCGATGCGCACGCCGTCGTGGAAGCCCTCAACGCGGAAGTGCTCGCCGTTTTCGATGAATTTTTCACCGTCGCGCGGGATCATCTCGTCCAGCGCCAGGGTGTTGCTTTCACGGTCCACGTGCACCACGTAGCTTTGGAAGCGCTGGCTGCGGTCATGGAAGGTGATGATCAGAGGGTCGTGGCTTTCCTGCAGTTGCCGCAAGTTGGCCGCAATCTCCAAGGGGGTGTTCAGCACCTTTGGCGGTTGCGGGGCTTCGGTTTCATTGAACACGGCTTATCGTTCTCCAGGCAAAAGCGACACACGCAAGTAACGGCATTTTGCCAGTATGTTCCGTGCCTTGATAGAAAAATCACACTTGGCTGAGGGCCCGTGGCTTGGCCAGCAGCGAGGTGCTGCCGCGGCTGTCGTAGAGCGACGGCGAGTCGCCGCCCATGAGGATTCTGATCTGGTTGTTGGTGACGTGTTGCTGCACCTGGATGATCCGGCCGTTGGTCTGGTTGACCTGCTGGCAGTCGTCCATCAGTTTCGACAGCATGTCGAGCCGCTGCAGCATCGCCTCGCCATGGGGCGATTGGGCGGCTACCGCTTGCACGCCAGTGCGATCGGCACTCAGGCCCAGGCTGCCGAGCAACTGGCTGCGGCGCTGGCCATGCTGCTCGAGCAAGATGATCAGCGACTGCTTGCGCGCCAGAATCTGTTCCAGCAGCGGCATGTCGCGGCCATGCAGGGCGATCGCTTCTTTATTCAGAAGGTCGAGCAGTTCCTGCATCGGGGCAATGTCATCTTCGATCAGTTGCAGCAAGGTGGTGTCGTGCATGGCTAACTCTTGGCTTTTCTAGCGTCCGTGAAGTCAGCGCGCCGAACGGTCAGCGCTGGGCTTCGAAATCGAGCAGTTTGCTGGCGATTTTGCCGGCATCGACCTGATAGCTGCCGTCGGCGATCGCCTGTTTCAACTGGGCCACACGGGCACTGTTGACGACTGGCTCGTCGCGCAGCTTGTCGCTGATCTTCTGCAACTGCTGTGCCTCTTGGCTGAGGTGTACCGCTTCTCCGCTGGCGCTGGTGCTGGTGGCCGCTTCCTGGCTGGCGGCCGGTTTTTCGGCGCTGCCGGGCGCGGTATTGCCGCGCACGCCGCCCGTGACGGACGGAGAGTTATTCAAACGACTGAAGTCGATGACCATGATCAGGAACCTCTGGGTATTTGGACGCTTGCCTTGTTTTCGGCCAACCCGAAAGAAACTTTAGGCACAAATGCATAGCCGCCTGTCAGCAAGCTCGCGAACCCGTTTTCTGACACAGTTTAGGAAATGCGGTTCCTCACTGCCAGCGCAATCTGTGGCTGGCTACATACTGACCTCGACCTGGCCCGGGCCAGTAACCCGGGCCTTGACCACCCGTTTGGAATTCAGGTTGCGTACCCGTATCTGTTCGCTCAGGCCGCCCTTGCTCAGGGCTTCGCCAGGCATGCGCACGCTGAGGCTGCCGCTGCGGGCGATGATCACCACCTGGTCGCCCTTGCGCACCACCTCGGCCTGCTCCAGATGCTGCGGGGTGAGCACCTGGTCGATCACCGTGGGGCGCAGCATCTTCATGCCCACCGCCTGGTCCAGTTCGGTCAGAAAACCCTGGCCAAGGGTGCCGACATCGCGCTCGCGCAGGGCCACGTCGCCTTCGCCCACCGTGTTATCGCGCTTGAGTGGGCGGGTGACCACCACCACGTCGCGGAACAGCCGTACCGTGGCCGGGACAAACACCGTCCACGGCGCCGCACTGTCGCAGCGCACCCGTACCGTTACCCGGCCAAGTGGCAGGGAAGGGCTTTCCAGCGAGGCGTCCAGCTGCTGGCTGCACAACGGCATGCGCAGGCGTGGGTCCAGCGGGTTGACCTGGATTTCATAGCGGCCGGGGGTCTGGGTGGTGGCCAGGTAATCTTCTACCGTGAATTCAAGAAACCCTTGGGTGACACCGATAAGCTGTTCAGGCAAGGTAAGCGCGTCCGCTACCGTGCGAACGCCGGGCGCCAGCAGGCACAGCGTGGCCAGCGAGCCAGTCAGCAGGCGCGTCAATCGTCGGAAAAATGTCGTTTTCGTATGCATGACGCTCAAAAAAGCAAAGCCCGTGCCGACTCGTAACTCGAGTTGCAACGAAAGGCTGAAAGATTAAGGAGTCTGGCATGGCGGGTGTTATGGATTCGGTCAACCAGCGCACGCAGCTGGTGGGGCAGAATCGCCTGGAATTGCTGCTGTTCCGCCTCAATGGCGAACAGCTTTATGGCATCAACGTGTTCAAGGTCAGGGAAGTGCTGCAATGCCCTGCGCTGACCCTGCTGCCCAAGGCGCACCCTGTGGTGCGTGGCGTTGCCAACATTCGCGGGGCGACCATCCCGATCCTCGACTTGTCGATGGCCACCGGGTTGCGGCCACTGCAGGAAGAAACACGCAACAGCTTCGTGATCATCACCGAGTACAACACCAAGACCCAGGGCTTCCTGGTGCACTCGGTGGAGCGCATCGTCAACATGAACTGGGAAGAGATCCATCCGCCACCCAAGGGCACCGGCCGTGACCATTACCTGACCGCGGTCACCCGGGTGGACAACCGCATGGTCGAAATCATCGACGTGGAGAAGGTGCTGGCCGAGGTTTCGCCGTCGTCCGAATCTGTGTCGGCCGGGGTGATCGATGCCGAGGTGCAGGACAAGGCCGTGCTGATGCGGGTGCTTACCGTCGATGATTCGTCGGTGGCGCGCAAACAGGTCAGCCGCTGCCTGCAGACCGTGGGGGTGGAAGTCGTGGCACTCAATGATGGCCGTCAGGCCCTGAACTACCTGCGTCAGCTGGTGGATGAGGGCAAAAAGCCGGAAGAAGAGTTCCTGATGATGATCTCGGACATTGAAATGCCGGAAATGGACGGCTATACGCTAACGGCGGAGATCCGCAGCGACCCGCGCATGCAAAAATTGCACATCTGCCTGCATACTTCGCTTTCCGGGGTGTTCAACCAGGCGATGGTCAAGAAGGTCGGCGCCGATGACTTCCTGGCCAAGTTCAAGCCGGACGACCTTGCCCAGCGGGTGGTCGACCGGATCAAGGCAGCGCATTGAAGCAGCCGGGGGCGCGCCCCCGGCACCAGTGATTGAAAAGAGGCGGCAAGAGTGTCTACGGGTAATTTGGATTTCGAACAGTTCCGGGTATTCCTGGAGAAAGCCTGTGGCATCCTGCTGGGCGAAAATAAGCAGTACCTGGTTTCCAGCCGTCTCAACAAGCTGATGGAGCAACAGGGCATCAAGAGCCTGGGTGAACTGGTGCAGCGCATCCAGGCCCAGCCCCGCGGTGGTTTGCGTGAGCAGGTGGTGGATGCGATGACCACCAACGAAACCCTGTGGTTTCGCGATACCTACCCGTTCGAAGTGCTGAAGAACAAGGTGATCCCCGAGTTCATCCGCAACAACCCCGGCCAGCGCCTGCGCATGTGGTCGGCGGCCTGTTCGTCGGGGCAGGAGCCGTATTCCATTTCGATGGCCATCGACGAGTTCGAGCGCAGCAACCTTGGCCAGTTGAAGATGGGTGCGCAGATCGTTGCCACCGACCTGTCCGGCACCATGCTCACCAACTGCAAGACCGGTGAGTACGACAGCTTGGCCATTGCCCGCGGTTTGTCCCAGGAACGCCTGCAACGCTACTTCGACCCCAAGGGGGCGGGGCGCTGGGCGGTGAAGCCGGCGATTCGCAGCCGCGTCGAGTTCCGCTCGTTCAACCTGCTTGACAGCTATGCCAGCCTGGGCAAATTCGACATCGTGTTCTGCCGCAACGTGCTGATCTACTTTTCGGCACAGGTGAAGCGCGACATCCTGCTGCGCATTCACAGCACATTGAAGCCGGGTGGCTACCTGTTCCTTGGCGCCTCGGAGGCGCTGAACGGGTTGCCGGACCATTACCAGATGGTCCAGTGCAGCCCGGGGATCATCTACCAGGCCAAGTAATCAAGAAGGCCGGCAGCGAAAACTGCCGGCCTTTTTGCTGTCTGTGCCGGCCTCTTCGCGGGTAAACCCGCTCCCACAGGTTCGGTGCCGCCCTCAGGCCTTGCACAGGTCCTTGTGGGAGCGGGTTTACCCGCGAAGGGGTCGGTACAGGAAAAACACTGACGTCAATTTTTTGGTTTGCCGCTTTTGCCGCCCGGCAATTGCCGCTTTCGCCGCCCAAGGCGGAAGGCCTTTGCCGCTTTTCTGGCATCACCCTGACACCACTCCACCTCGAAAGCCCATGTTTCCGGGCTTTGCACTGATTGGCACAGCCCTTGCTATACCTTGCTCAACGATATTCCGGTCAACCTCCGAAGGTTTCCCCGACATGAGCATCAGCTTCGACAAGGCGCTTGGTATTCACGAAAAGGCCATGGGCTTCCGCGCCCAGCGCGCCGAAGTGCTGGCCAACAACATCGCCAACGCCGACACGCCTAACTACAAAGCGCGTGACATGGACTTCGCCTCTGTGCTGGCCGCCGAAAGCGACAAGCAGCAGAGCGGCCGCTTCGCCATGGACCGCACCAATAGCCGCCACATCGAAGCCGAAGGCCTCGCCATCGCGGCCGACGATACCCTCAAGTACCGCACGCCGCTGCAGCCATCGATTGACCAGAACACCGTGGACGCGCAGATCGAGCAATCGAACTACACCGAAAACGCCATTGGCTTCCAGGCCAGCTTCACCTTGCTCAACAGCAAATTCAAGGGGCTGGTATCGGCCCTGCGGGGAGAATGACCATGTCCCTTTCCAGCGTCTTCAACATTGCCGGTAGCGGCATGAGCGCGCAGAACACGCGCCTGAACACCGTAGCTTCCAACATTGCCAACGCCGAAACCGTCTCGTCGAGCATCGATCAGACCTACCGCGCTCGCCACCCGGTGTTCGCCACCACCTTCCAGGATGCGCAGGCTGGCACCAGCCAGTCGCTGTTCGAAGACCAGGGTGAAGCAGGGCAGGGCGTACAGGTAAAAGGCATCGTCGAAGACCAGAGCACCCTGGAGGCTCGCTACGAGCCAAACCACCCGGCGGCGAACAAGGATGGCTACGTCTACTACCCGAACGTCAATGTGGTCGAGGAGATGGCTGACATGATCTCCGCGAGCCGTGCGTTCCAGACCAACGCCGAGCTGATGAACACGGCCAAGAGCATGATGCAGAAAGTTCTGACTCTCGGGCAGTGATAGGAAACCGACATGACCACTACCAACTCCACCTCTGACGTCGGCAGCGCGTACCTGACCTCGCTGCAACAGCAGAGGTCGAAGACCGACAGCAGCACCGGCGCTGCCGGCAGTGCGCTGGGCAAAGATGCCTTTCTGCAGTTGCTGGTTACCCAGATGAAGAACCAGAACCCGCTCGATCCGCAGGAAAACGGCGAGTTCGTGGCACAGCTGGCGCAGTTCAGCAGCCTCGAGAGCATGCAGTCGCTCAATGACTCGGTGACCTACATCGCGGCGGGGCTGCAGTCCTCGCAGGCGCTGCAGGCTTCGTCACTGGTCGGGCGCAATGTGATTGTCCAGACCGACAAGGCTGTGGTCGACACCAGCAAGGATATGAAAGGCACGGTCAACCTGACGTCGTCCAGCACTGCTACCTCGGTGGGCATCTACGACAAGGACGACAAACTGGTCCGCACCCTCGACCTGGGTACCCAGAAAGCCGGCAAGGTCGACTTTACCTGGAATGGCCTGAACGACGACGGCGAAGCAGCGCCAGCCGGTACCTACACCTTCAAGGCAACTGCCTCGATTGACGGCAAGGCTACGGCAATGACCACCAACCTGCCGGCCTCGGTTACCAGTGTGACCATGGGTACCAACGGTTCGGAGATGACACTCAACCTGGCTGGGCTGGGCAGTGTTGCGCTTTCCAAAATCCAAAGCATCGGCATCTAGGGCCTGAGCAAAACGACAGGAGTTAAACATGTCTTTCAATACCGGCCTTAGCGGCCTATATGCAGCGAACAAGGCCCTGAACGTTACCGGCAACAACATTGCCAACGTTGCCACTACCGGCTTCAAGTCGTCGCGCGCCGAGTTCGCCGACCAGTATTCCAACTCCATTCGCGGCACCAGTGCCGGCAAGAACGTGGTTGGCACCGGCGTGAAGACTGCCGCCGTGTCGCAGATGTTCACGCCGGGCAACATCAATGGCACTGGCCAGGCGCTGGACATGGCTATCGATGGCAATGGTTTCTTCGTGATGAACGACAACGGCTCGAAGATCTACACCCGCGCCGGTGCCTTCTACAGCGACAAGGACGGCTACGTGGTCAGCTCGTCGGGCGCCAACCTGCAGGGTTATGCGGTGGATGCCAACGGCAAGATCGTCCAGGGCGTGCTGACCAACCTGCAGATCGACACCTCGAACCTGACGCCGAACCCGACCGGGCGCATTTCCGAGAACGTCAACCTCAACTCCACGGCGACTGCACCCACCCAGACGCCGTTCGATCCGACCAACACCAGCACTTACAACTACACGTTCAATACCGACGTGTACGACAGCCAGGGTAACGCGCACCAGCTGAACCAGTACTTCGTCAAGGATGCCACCAGCAACTCCTGGACCATGTACACCACCATCGACGGGCGCAACCCGGCCAACCCGGCCTTGACCACGCCGCTGGCCAACAATCTGCCGTTCAAATCTGACGGCACGCTGGATTCTGCCTCGATGACGGCTGGTCCGGTGGCCGGTGGGATGACCATCGCGGCCAACAAGACCTTCACCCTCGACAACTGGATCCCGGCGCAGAAGAATGCCGCCGGTGTATGGAGCGCCAACGGCGCTACCGCCAACGTTGCCGGGGTCAACCTGGACATGCTCGGTACCACCCAGTACAACGCAGCCTCGGCCACCACCGCCAAGAGCCAGGACGGCTTTGCCACTGGTGAGCTGTCGGGCCTGACCATCGACGAAAGCGGCAACATGTTCGCCAACTTCACCAATGGCCAGGACAAGGTGATCGGCCAGGTGGCTATCGCCAACTTTGCCAACCTGCAGGGCCTTACCCCGATTGGTGGCACCAGCTGGAAAGAGTCCTACGCCTCGGGCGTGCCGGTGATCGGCGCCCCGGACACCGGTACCTTGGGCCAGATCACCGGCGGTGCACTGGAAGACTCCAACGTCGACCTGACCGGCGAGCTGGTCAACCTGATCAAGGCGCAGAGCAACTACCAGGCGAACGCCAAGACCATTTCCACCGAAAGCACCATCATGCAGACCATCATCCAGATGACCTGATGGCCGCCTGCTAGTGTGGTTTTGTCTGTGATTGGGGCCGCAAAGCGGCCCCAAGTTCTTCAAGGTTCACGCCCATGAAACGGCTAATGCTCACCGCCCTGCTGGCCATGGCCTTGCCGCTCTCGGCCGCTCCCGCCCCGTTCTACCAATGGCAAAGCCTGGCCACCGGCCGCTACCTGTGCTCGGCCACCAACCCGGGCGAGGGTTGGGTGCGCCATTCCGGCCCCTACAACAACGCCGCTTGCCGCACCTTCTGACACGCCCTTGCCGCAGGCGGCAAACATCCGCCGACAAACTGACGTTTGTTGCCCCTTGCCGCGCTGAAACCCCCGTAAACAGGCGGTTTCAGACTTGGTTCGATTATTGCTTCGAACCTGCCCAGTGACAGCGCGGCAGCGACGCGCAGAGGAGATACTGTGGACAAGTTGCTTTATGTGGCCATGACCGGCGCCAGCCAGAACGCGCTGGCGCAAAAGGCCCACGCCAACAACCTGGCGAACATTTCCACCAACGGCTTTCAGCGTGACCTGGAACAGGCGCGTTCGATGCCGGTGTTCGGCGACAGCTTTCCGGCGCGCGCCTTTGCCATGACTGAGCGCCCGGCCACCGACTTCAGTGAAGGCCCGTTGGTCGAGACCGGTCGTGACCTGGATGTTGCCGTGACCGGCAAGGGCTTCATCGCCGTGCAGGCACCGGACGGCAGTGAAGCCTACGTGCGTACCGGCAGCCTGAACATCGACGCCCTCGGCGTGCTGCGTGCCGGCAACGGCATGCCGGTGATCGGCAACGGTGGCCCTATTGCCATCCCGCCGGAGCAGAAGGTTGAGGTCGGCGCCGACGGCACCCTCAGCATTCGCTCCATGGGTGAAGACCCGCGGGTGATGGCCGAGGTCGACCGCATCAAGCTGGTCAACCCGGACACCAAGGGCCTGACCAAAGGCGTGGACGGTCTGATCCATACCACCTCTGGCCAGCCGGCCGACGCCGACGTCAACGTGCGGGTGGTGGCGGGCTTCCTGGAAGGCAGCAACGTCAACGCTGTCGAGGAAATGACCTCGGTGCTGGCGCTGTCCCGCCAGTTCGAACTGCACGTCAAGATGATGAACACGGCCAAGGAAGGCGACGAAGCCATGGCTCGGGTTTTGCAAATCGGCTAATCACTTTTGAACGGGTGCCGTAAAACAGGCGCACGAGGAGAAACTACATGCTTCCGGCTCTTTGGGTCGCTAAAACCGGCCTGTCCGCCCAGGACACTAACCTGACGGTCATTTCCAACAACCTGGCCAACGTCTCCACCACCGGCTTCAAGCGTGATCGTGCCGAATTCGCGGACCTGCTCTACCAGATCAAGCGTCAGCCTGGCGCGCAGTCGACCCAGGACAGCGAGCTGCCTTCGGGCCTGCAGGTGGGTACCGGTGTGCGCATTGTCGGTACGCAAAAAAGCTTCGTGGCCGGCAGCCTGCAAACCACTGAGAACCCGCTGGACATGGCGGTCAACGGTCGTGGTTTCTTCCAGATCCTGCAGCCGGATGGCACCGTGTCGTACACCCGTGACGGCACCTTCCACCTGAACTCCGACGGCCAGATCGTCAACGCCGATGGCTTTGCGCTGGAGCCTGCCATCGTGGTCCCTAACGACGCCCAGACCTTCACCGTCGGGCAGGATGGCACCGTGTCGATCACCACCGCCGGCAACCCGGCTGCGCAGGTTATCGGCAACATTCAGACCGCCGACTTCATCAACCCGGCTGGCCTGCAGGCGATGGGTAACAACTTGTTCCTGGAAACCGCTGCCAGTGGTGCACCGCAGGTCGGCACTCCGGGCCTCAATGGCTTTGGCACTACCCTTCAGCAGACGCTGGAAAACTCCAACGTCAGCACGGTGGAAGAGCTGGTGAACATGATCACCACCCAGCGCGCCTATGAGATGAACTCCAAGGTCATCTCCACCGCCGACCAGATGCTGTCGTTCGTGACCCAACAGCTCTAACCCCTGTCGCTTCGTTACACCCGTGAGGTATGCATCATGAATCGTCTGTTGTCCGTGTTCGCCCTGGGGGGGGCGGTGTTGCTGGCAGGTTGCGTCGGCCCGACGCCCAAGCCCAACGACCCGTACTACGCGCCGGTACTGCCGCGCACCCCGTTGCCGGCAGCGGCCAACAACGGTTCCATCTACCAGGCCGGTTTCGAGCAGAACCTGTACAGCGACCGCAAGGCGTTCCGGGTGGGTGACATCATCACCATCACCCTCAACGAGAAAACGTCGGCCAGCAAGAACGCCGGTTCGCAGATCCAGAAGAACAGCAAGGCCGACATTGGCCTGACCTCGCTGTTCGGCAGCACCCCGAACACCAATAACCCGTTCGGTGGCGGCGACCTGTCGCTGGAGGCCGGCTACAACGGCGAACGCGCCACCAAGGGCGACAGCAAGGCCACCCAGGGCAACACCCTGACCGGTTCGATTACCGTGACCGTGGCCGAAGTGCTGCCCAACGGCATCATCGCCGTGCGCGGCGAGAAGTGGCTGACCCTGAACACCGGCGAAGAGCTGGTGCGCATTGCCGGCATGATCCGCGCCGACGACATCGCCACCGACAACACCGTGCCGTCCACCCGTGTGGCCGACGCGCGCATCACCTATTCCGGTACCGGCTCGTTCGCCGATGCCAGCCAGCCCGGGTGGCTGGACCGCTTCTTCATCAGCCCGCTTTGGCCTTTCTGAGTATGACCATGTTCAACGTGAGGCAGCTGATTGCCGCAACCCTGCTCCTGTCCTGTGCCTTCGGTGCGCACGCAGAGCGCCTGAAGGACATCGCCAGCATTTCTGGCGTGCGTTCCAACCAGTTGATCGGTTACGGCCTGGTGGTGGGGCTGAACGGCACGGGTGACCAGACCACCCAGACGCCGTTCACCCTGCAAACCTTCAACAACATGCTGTCGCAGTTCGGCATCAAGGTGCCGGCCGGCTCCGGCAACGTGCAACTGAAGAACGTCGCGGCGGTGTCGGTGCATGCCGACCTGCCGGCGTTCGCCAAGCCCGGCCAGGTGGTGGACATTACCGTGTCGTCGATCGGTAACTCCAAGAGCCTGCGTGGCGGCAGCTTGCTGATGACCCCGCTCAAGGGTATCGACGGCAACGTCTACGCCATCGCCCAGGGCAACCTGGTGGTGGGAGGCTTTGACGCCGAAGGCCGTGACGGCTCGAAGATCACCGTCAACGTTCCGTCGGCCGGTCGCATTCCCGGGGGTGCCAGTGTCGAGCGGGCAGTGCCGAGCGGCTTCAACCAGGGCAATACCCTGACCCTGAACCTCAATCGCCCCGACTTCACCACCGCCAAGCGCATCGTCGACAAGGTCAACGACCTGCTCGGCCCGGGTGTGGCCCAGGCCGTGGACGGTGGTTCGGTGCGGGTCAGTGCGCCGATGGACCCCAGCCAGCGCGTAGATTATCTGTCGATCCTCGAAAACCTCGAAATCGACCCGGGCCAGGCGGTGGCCAAGGTCATCATCAATTCGCGTACCGGCACCATCGTCATCGGCCAGAACGTCAAGGTGTCGCCGGCGGCGGTAACCCACGGCAGCCTGACCGTGACCATCACCGAAGACCCGATCGTCAGCCAGCCGGGGGCGTTCTCCAATGGCCAGACGGCCGTGGTGCCACGCTCTCGGGTAAACGCCGAGCAGGAAGCCAAGCCGATGTTCAAGTTCGGCCCGGGCACCACGCTGGATGAGATCGTCCGTGCGGTGAACCAGGTGGGCGCAGCGCCCGGCGACCTGATGGCCATTCTCGAAGCCCTGAAACAGGCCGGCGCCTTGCAGGCCGACCTGATCGTGATCTGAGGACGGCGCGGATGAACATCAAAAGCCAGGTTTCCGGCAGTGCCGACAGCGGCGCCTACACCGACCTCAACCGCCTGAGTGCGCTCAAGCACGGTGACCGCGACAGCGAAGCCAACGTGCGCAAGGTGGCTCAGGAGTTCGAGTCGCTGTTCATCAGCGAAATGCTCAAGGCCTCACGCAAGGCAAGCGACGTGCTAGCCGACGACAACCCGATGAACACCGAAACGGTCAAGCAGTACCGCGACATGTACGACCAGCAGCTGGCCGTGAGCATGTCCCGCGAAGGTGGTGGTATCGGTCTGCAGGATGTGCTGGTGCGCCAGCTGACCAAGGGCCGCAGTGCTTCGATCAACACCAGCCCGTTCCCGCGTGCAGATGGCACTGGCCCGGCGCTGTGGGGCAACAAGGTGGCGGAGCCGGTGCGTGCTACGGAATCGGCCGCCACCCGTAACGACGTCGCTGCGCTCAACTCGCGGCGCCTGGCCTTGCCGAGCAAGCTTACCGACCGCCTGCTGGCCGGGATCGTGCCATCGGCCGCCACGGCCAATAACGCCGCCGTGCCGGCCCGTGACGGCCAGCAAGTGGCCAAGGCATTCGCTGTGCCGGATAACGGCCTGCGCATTGTCGGCCGCGCCGTGGCCCAGCCGCCGCTGGCGCCGAACAAGGCGTTTACCGACAGTGACGAATTCGTCGCCACCATGTTGCCGATGGCCGAGCAAGCGGCCAAGCGCATTGGTATCGACCCGCGCTACCTGGTGGCCCAAGCCGCGCTGGAAACCGGCTGGGGCAAATCGGTGATGCGCAATACCGATGGCAGCAGCAGCCACAACCTGTTCGGCATCAAGGCCACCGGCAACTGGCAGGGTGAGCAGGCACGGGCGATCACCAGCGAGTTCCGCGATGGCCAGTTCGTCAAGGAAACCGCAGCGTTCCGCAGCTATGACTCGTACCAGGACAGCTTCCACGACCTGGTGAACCTGCTGCAGGGCAATTCTCGCTATCAAGATGCGCTGGACTCGGCCGATAACCCTGAGCAGTTTGCAAGAGAGCTGCAGAAGGCAGGTTACGCGACCGACCCGGGCTATGCGAAGAAGATCATCAGCATCGCCCAGCAAATGCAGTCAACCCCGCAATACGCCATGGCTGGCAGAACCACGAATCTATAAAAGGACTAAATCATGTCGAGCCTGATTTCCATCGGCCTGAGTGGCCTGAGTGCCAGCCAGGCGGCCTTGTCGGTAACCAGTAACAACATCGCCAACGCCGCGACCAGTGGCTACTCGCGCCAGCAGACGGTTCAGGCGGCGGGGCCCTCGCACAACATCGGCGCGGGGTTCCTGGGTACTGGTACCACGCTGGCGGACGTGCGCCGCATCTACAGCTCGTATCTGGACAACCAGCTGCAGACTGCTACCTCGCTGCAGGCCGACTCGGTTGCCTTCCAGGACCAGATCACCAGCATCGACAAGCTGCTGGCCGATCGCGATACCGGCATCAGCTCGGTCCTTACCGCGTTCTTCTCGGCCCTGCAGACGGCGGCGGCCAAGCCCGGTGACGTTGCCTCCCGGCAGCTGTTGCTGACCCAGGCGCAAACCCTGAGCAACCGTTTCAACGCGGTGAGCACTCAGCTGACCCAGCAGAACGAAACGATCAACTCCCAGCTCGACACCATGGCTGGCCAGGTCAACAAGCTCACCGCCAGTATCGCCGAGTACAACAAGCAGATCGCGGCGGCCTCTGGCACCGGCAACACGCCCAACAGCCTGCTGGATGCACGCAGCGAAGCAGTGCGCCAGCTCAACGAGCTGGTTGGCGTGACCGTGCAGGAACGTGACGGCAACTACGACGTGTACCTGGGCAGCGGCCAGTCGCTGGTGACCGGCAACAAGGCCAACACCTTGTCGGTGCAGCCGGGTACTGCCGACAAGAGCCAGGCCAGCCTGCGCATCAACTACGAGTCGTTCAGCTCCGACGTGACCTCGGTGGTGACAGGTGGCGCGATCGGCGGGCTGCTACGCTACCGCCAGGACGTGCTGATGCCATCCATGAACGAGCTGGGCCGTGTTGCCCTGGTGGTGTCGGACAGCATCAACAGCCAGCTGGGGCAGGGCCTGGATGCCAATGGCCAGTTTGGCAGCTCGCTGTTCTCCAGCATCAACAGCGCCACTGCCGTTGCCCAGCGCAGCCTGGCTTCGTCGAACAACAGCACCGGCTCCGGCAACCTGGACGTGACCATCGCCAACAGCGGTGCGCTGACCACCTACGACTACGAGGTGAAGTTCACCAGCGCCAACCAGTACAGCGTGCGCCGCTCCGACGGCACCGACATGGGCAGCTTCGACCTCAGCACCGACCCGGCGCCGGTGATAGACGGCTTCAGCCTGTCGCTGAAAGGCGGTGGCCTGGCGGCCGGCGACAGCTTCAAGGTGATCCCTACCCGTGCGGCGGCCGGCAGCATCACCACTACCCTGACCGATGCCAACAAACTGGCCTTCGCCGGGCCGATCAGTGCCGCGGCAGGCAGTGGCAACAGCGGTACCGGCACCATCACCCAACCTACGCTGGGCGAATCGCTGGATATCTATGGCGGTGCCGATACCGCACTGATCCAGCAGTCGATTCGCGACTCGATGCCGGTGCGCGTAGTGTTCGACGCCGCCAGTGGTGGCTCCCAGGGCTACAAGCTGTTCGATGCCAAGGGCACCCAGATTGGCACCGGCAGCGTGGTCCCGGGTACCGACAACAAGCTGTCGGTGGCTGTGCCAATGCTGGATGCCGCCGGGCAGCCGATTCTCGATGGCAGCGGCAACCCGCGCACGTTCAGCGTCGAGACCACCATCGGCGGCAGCCCGGCGGCCAATGACAGCTTTACCCTGTCGTTCAATGCCGACGGCAAGGCCGACAACCGCAACGCCACGGCGCTGCTGGGCCTGCAGACCAAGTCGACGGTGAACACCGGTTCCGGCGGTGGCACCAGCTTCACGTCGGCCTATGCATCGCTGGTCGAGCGCGTGGGTGCCAAAGCCAACCAGGCGACCATCGACACCACGGCGACCGAGGCGGTACTCAAGTCCGCCAGCGAAAGCCGCAGCGCGGTATCTGGCGTCAACCTCGATGACGAGGCGGCCAGCCTGGTGAAATTCCAGCACTACTACACGGCTTCGTCGCAAATCATCAAGGCGGCGCAAGAAACCTTCAGCACCCTGATCAATGCCTTGTAAGGAGTAGACTCTCGTGCGTATTTCCACTGCTCAGTTCTATGAGGCCAGCGCCAGTAGCTACTCCAAGAACTTCTCCACCATGAACAAGACCAACGATCAGGTCACGTCGGGTATTCGCATTCAGACCGCGGCCGATGACCCGGTCGGCGCGGCGCGTCTGCTGCTGCTGCAACAGCAGCAGTCGCTGCTGGACCAGTACAGCGGCAACATCAACACGGTGAGCAACGCCCTGCTGCAGGAGGAGAGCGTACTCTCCACCATCAACGACGCCATGCAGCGCGCCAGCGAGCTGGCGATCCGTGCTGGCGGCCCAGGGGTTACCGACTCTGACCGTGTGGCCATCAGTACCGAGCTGAAAGAGATCGAGGCGAACATCTTCGGCCTGCTCAACTCGCGCGATGCCAACGGCGACTACATGTTCGGCGGCTCCAAGAGCACCACGCCACCCTATGTGCGCAACTCCGACGGCACCTACAGCTACAACGGTGACCAGACCCAGCTGAGTCTGCAGGTGTCCGACACCCTGAATCTGGCCACCAACGACACCGGCTTCACCATCTTCGATTCCGCCAGCAACAAGAGCCGCACGCAGTCGACCCTGGTGGTGCCCGCCACTGACGATGGCGTGGTCGGGGTATCGTCTGGCCTGATGACCTCGAGTACCAGCTACAACAACAGCTTTACCGCCGGCCAGCCGTACAAGCTGACCTTCACCAGCGCGACCCAGTACACCATCACCGATGCAAGTGGCAGGGACATCACCTCTGAAACCGCCACCAACGGTACCTTCGACAGCAAGACCGAAGGCGCCAACAGCATTGCCCTGCGTGGCGTCGAGTTTGAAATCACCGTTACCGTGGAGGAGGGCGCCGATGCCGACGCCGCGGTGGCAGGGCGCGAGTTTTCGCTGGCGGCCCGCCCGGACTCGTTCAACACCACCCGCAACGCCGGCAACACCTCCAGCGCCCAGGTCACCAGCGGCACCGTGACCGACGAAGCGGCTTATCGCAGCACTTTCCCCAGCAACGGGGCTGTGATCAAGTTCACCGGGCCTGGCGCCTACGAGCTCTATGCCCAGCCGCTGACGGCTGACAGCAAGGCAGTGGCCACGGGCACCTACACCGCACCAGCCTTGACGGTGGCGGGTGTCACGTATCAGGTGAGCGGTTCGCCGGAGGCGGGTGACCAGTTCGCGGTTACCGCCAATACGCACCAGAACCAGAATGTTCTGGAAACCCTCAGCCAGTTGCGTGCTGCGCTGGATACGCCGGTAACGGGTGTAGGCCAGGCCAATGCGCTGAAGGATGCGGCGGCGTCGGCAATCGCCAACCTGGCCAGTGCCCGTGAGCAGGTCGATATCACCCGTGGTTCGATCGGTGCCCGTGGCAATTCGCTGGAGATCCAGCGCCAGGAAAACACCAGCCTGGGCCTGGCCAACAAGACCACCCAGAACGCCATCGGCAACACCGACATGTCGCAGGCGGCCATCACCCTCACCTTGCAGCAGGCCATGCTGGAGGCCTCGCAGCTGGCCTTCTCGCGCATTTCGCAGCTGAGCCTGTTCAACAAGCTCTGATCTGTCTTGCTGAAGCCGGGGCCGCTTTGTGCCCCTTCGCGGGCTTGCCCGCTCCCACAGGGATTGCGCAGGCCTCAGGCGCACGCAAAACCTGTGGGAGCGGGCAAGCCCGCGAAGGGGCGCAAAGCGGCCCCGGCTTTTTCATGCCCGCGAAAATTCCGGTTTCTCACACCTTCGGCACGGCTTTCGTAGCATTTCAATGTGACCAATGAGTCAAAACGATCATCTTCCCTGTATTCTATGCAGCAGCTGTTGCAGCATTTTGTTACCGGTGCGCAGGTGAGCCCTGCCTTCAACCTCTGGCGGTGACGCGCCCCGGTATTTGGCGCCCTCAATTCATCGAGTGGTGGTCTTTGGCTGTTTTCATTGGGAAGCCAGAATGATTGGCATCAAAAGCATTGCGAGTTACGTGCCTACCGCTGGCCTGGACAACTACGTCCAGGGTGCGAAGTTCGGCAAGGACGAAGAGTTCATGTTCGGCAAGATCGGCGCGTCGTTCCTGCCGCGCAAGGCCGAAGAGCAGGAAACTTCCGACCTGTGCGTAGAAGCCGCCCGGGCCCTGTTTGCCAGCAACCCTGACCTTGATCCGCAGTCGATCGATGCGCTGATCGTGGTCACCCAGAACGGTGACGAAGAAGGCCTGCCGCACACCGCAGCCATCGTCCAGAGCAAGCTCGGCCTGTCTACCCGCGTGGCGGCGTTCGATGTGTCGCTGGGTTGCTCCGGTTATGTGTATGGCCTGTACGCGATCAAAGGCTTCATGGAAGCGGCAGGGCTGAAAAACGGCCTGCTGATCACGGCCGACCCGTATTCGAAGATCGTCGACCCGGAAGACCGCAACACCACCATGCTGTTCGGCGATGCCGCCACAGCCACCTGGATGGGTGAAGACGCGGTCTGGAACCTGGGCCAGGCGCGTTTTGGCACTGACGGCTCCGGTGCCGAGCACCTGAAAGTAACTGACGGCAAGTTCTTCATGAACGGCCGCCAAGTGTTCAACTTCGCCCTGGTCAAGGTGCCGGCGCACCTGCACGAGCTGCTGGATGCCAGTGGCCTGAAGTCTTCGGATATCGACGCGTTCTGCATCCACCAGGGCAGTGCGGCGATTGTCGACGCCGTGGCGCGGCGCTTCGAAGAGCAGCACCCGGAGAAGTTCGTCAAGGACATGCTGGAAACCGGCAATACCGTGTCCTCCAGTGTGCCGCTGCTGCTGCAGAAGCACATGCTCGACGGCAGCTGGAAGCGTGTGGCGATCAGCGGCTTTGGCGTAGGCCTGTCGTGGGGCTCGGCCATCCTGTACCGCGACTGATCCCCCAGCAGTCCCAAAAGCGCCCGGCGGCCACCGCCCGGCGCTTTTTTTTTGCCTGCAAGATTCTGTGGCGTGGCGCCGCTTTCTGTGGGAGCGAGCATGCCCGCGAAGAAGGCGACTCGGTGGATGGCACCGGCTTTGCCGGTGTTCGCGGGCGCGCCCGCTCCCACAGATGGAGTGGCTCGCTGGTGAACTCAAGCTGGATTTGGAGTGGTTTTTGACGCCAATAAACCGCCTTAACCCCTTGATTTATCGGGGCTGGCCCCATGCCAGCATTTTTTTTTCGAAAAACCCCTCAAGCATCCCGCGCACCCGACGATAACTATTACGAAGGTTCTCTAGGCCAGTCCGGCGGTTGCCAAGGCCGGAAGCCGCAGTACCCATCCAACGAGGATTTCGTCATGGCTTTAACTGTAAACACCAACATTGCGTCGATCACTACTCAGGGCAACCTGACCAAGGCTAGCAACGCTCAGACCACTTCGATGCAGCGTCTGTCCTCGGGTCTGCGTATCAACAGCGCTAAAGACGACGCTGCCGGCCTGCAGATCGCCAACCGTCTGACCAGCCAGATCAATGGCCTGGGCCAGGCTGTCAAGAACGCCAACGACGGTATCTCGATCGCTCAGACCGCTGAAGGTGCAATGCAGGCTTCGACCGACATCCTGCAAAAAATGCGTACCCTGGCCCTGTCCTCGGCTACTGGCTCCCTGAGCGCCGACGACCGTAAGTCGAACAACGACGAATACCAGGCTCTGACCGCTGAGCTGAACCGTATCTCGGAAACCACCACCTTCGGTGGCCAGAAACTGCTGGACGGTTCGTACGGCACCAAGGCCATCCAGGTCGGCGCCAACGCCAACGAAACCATCAACCTGGCGCTGGACAACGTTTCGGCCAAGAGCATCGGCTCGCAGCAGGTCAAGTCCGGCACTATCGCACCTTCCGCCAGCGGCCTGGCGGCAGCTGACTTGGTTGTAACCGGTAACGGCCAAACCAAAACCGTAAGCTACGGTGCTGGTGCTTCGGCCAAAGACATCGCTGCTCAGCTCAACGGCTCGATCGGTGGCCTGACTGCCGCTGCCAGCACTGAAGTCAAACTTGCTGTTGCTAGCGGCGCAGCTGCCACGCCAGCCAACTTCGACCTGACTGTTGGCGGTAGCACCGTCAGCTTCATCGGTGTTACTGACACTGCCAGCCTGGCTGACCAACTGAAATCCAACGCAGCCAAGCTGGGTATCAGCGTCAACTACGACGAATCGACCAAGAGCCTGGAAGTCAAATCTGACACCGGCGAGAACCTGTCCTTCAAGGCACAGGCTGGCGCTTCTGCTATCTCTGTGGGTGCGAAGGACGGCAACGGTGCCTATGACGCCGGTGGTCTGACTGCTCTTTCCGGTACTGTAGGTACTACCTCGGTGGTAACTGGCCAGATCTCCCTGGACTCCGCCAAAGGTTACTCGGTAGCCAACGGTGCCACCGGTACTGGTGCTACTACACTGTTCGGCGGTGCTTCGGTTTCTTCGACCAAGACAACCATCGCCGACACCGATGTGACCGACGCCGTCAACGCCCAGAACGCCCTGGCCGTTATCGACAAGGCCATCGGTTCGATCGACAGCGTCCGTTCGGGCCTGGGTGCTACCCAGAACCGTCTGCAAACCACCGTCGACAACCTGCAGAACATCCAGAAGAACTCCACCGCTGCCCGCTCCACCGTGCAGGACGTGGACTTCGCTTCGGAAACTGCCGAGCTGACCAAGCAGCAGACTCTGCAGCAGGCTTCGACTGCGATCCTGTCGCAGGCTAACCAGCTGCCATCTTCGGTCCTGAAACTGCTCCAGTAATTCAGGCGCCTGAGTAAAGGGTGAAAGGGCGCGTTTACGTGCCCTTTCACCCTTTTTGACATGAGGAGTTCGAAACATGGACATGAGTGTCAAGCTGAGCCAGGTGTATCCGTCGGTGTTACCCCAGGCGCC
Organism: Pseudomonas sp. BN505; assembly: GCF_029873175.1. NCBI lineage: Bacteria > Pseudomonadati > Pseudomonadota > Gammaproteobacteria > Pseudomonadales > Pseudomonadaceae > Pseudomonas > Pseudomonas sp. BN505. The sequence goes on along the minus strand of NZ_SSOI01000070.1, from coordinate 88,510 downwards.
AGTCGCTGATCGGGATCGGGACCCGGCAGTGCCTGCCAAGGTGCAGGACGCTGCGGCCCCCGATAACCAGCCGCACTCGCGCGAAGACCTGGAAAAAGCGGTTGGCGAGATCCGTGATTTCGTCCAGTCAAGCCAGCGTCAGCTGGATTTTTCCATTGATGATTCCACTGGTCGGGTTGTGGTCAAGGTAATTGCCACCCAGTCCGGTGAGGTGATCCGGCAGCTTCCGTCGGAAACTGCGCTGAAATTGGCGCAGAGCCTCAGTGAAGCCAGCAGCCTGCTGTTCGATGATCAGGCATAGGCTGGCATGATTTTTGTTGCTGTCGGCCGATTGATGGATTTATCCGCCAAGGATCCGGCAGCTACTGAACAAGGAGAGCAATGATGGCAGGTACAACAGTCAGCGGTATTGGCTCGGGCATTGATACCCAGGCGATCGTCGATTCCCTGGTGGCCGCGCAGAAGGCGCCGAAGCAGGCGCAGATCAATACCCAAACGCTGAAGGCAACCACCACGTTGTCCTCTATCGGCAAGATTCAGTCGGCGCTGGATGCCTTCCGCGGCGCCTTGACCAACATGACCGACACCAACAGTTTCGGTGGCCTTAGCCTGAAGTCTTCGGATGAGAAGGTGGCCACCGTCACCATGGGTACCGGGGCTGCCAACGGTTCGTTCAAGTTGATTGTCGACAAGCTGGCGACTGCGTCGAAGGTGTCAACGAAGGTCTACGCAAATGGCGCCGGCTCTGTAGTCAACGCCACTGGCAGTCCGACCACGTTGACCATGACCCAGAATGGCAAGGCCTACGATTTGAGCGTTCCTGCCGGCGCAACGCTGCAGCAGGTGCGCGATAGCATCAACAGCCAGTTCAGTACAGCAGGCCTGAGTGCCAACGTACTGACCGACGCCACGGGTTCGCGTCTGATCATCACCTCGACCAAGATGGGTGACGGCTCCGACATCACCCTTTCGGGCAATTCGGGTATTGATACTGACTATACCGTTGTCGATGAACCGGCGGATGCCGAGTACACGCTGGACGGTATTGCCATGAAGTCCAAGACCAACGACATCACCGATGCCGTGAGTGGTCTGAATATCAAGTTGCTGGGTACTTCACCGAAAAACGCTACAAGTGGTGAGGTTACAGCCACTGTTCTGTCGCTGACCACCAGCTCTACTACGTTGAAGTCGGGCCTGAAGGGTTTCATTGATACCTATAACGCCTTGCTCAATGTCATGAATGCTGAAACAAAGGTCACCAAAAACGCTGATGGCACCATGACGTCTGCGGCGCTGACCGGTGATGCCACGATGCGTACGTTGATGTCCTCCATTCGTGAGGAGCTCAATGCGGTGTCGGGCAACGGCACCTTGAAATCGCTCGCTGCGTTTGGTGTCACTTCTGCCCAGGATGGCGGTGCGCTGAGCCTGGATGACAAGAAATGGGACAAGGTTGCCTCCACCAATGCGGCGGACCTGACCAGCATCTTCAATGGCAAGGATGGCCTGCTGGCGCGCCTGCAAAAGGTGACCGAGCCGTTTGCCAAAGCCAGTACCGGTACCCTGGCCGAGCGCTCCAAGGTCCTGAGTGAAAGCCTGACCAAGCTCAAGAGCGAGCAGGATACCCTGGACACCCGGATGGAAGCCCTGCAGAAGAGCCTGCAGGACAAGTACAACAACATGGATACCCTGGTCACCCAGCTGCGCCAACAGCAGAGTTCCGTGCTGAGTACGCTAAACGCGCTGAACAAGTCGAGCAGTGACGATTAACCCGTGAACATTGCATGAAGTACGGGCATGATGCCCGGCTTCATGTCATCGGCCGGTAAAGTTTTTCAGCGTCTGCCCGATACAAGGAATATCTCTCCCTTAAGCCTGCCCGTCACGAGGTCGCAAGATGAATCCCATGAGAGCCCTTCGTCAGTACCAGAAGGTCAATTCCCATGCCCAGATTTCCGAAGCCACGCCGCACCGCCTGGTGCAGATGCTGATGGAAGGTGGCCTTGATCGCATGGCTCAGGCCAAGGGTGCCATGGCGCGGGGCGACATCGCGGAAAAGGGCCTGATGCTCGGCAAGGCGATCGACATCATCATCGGCCTTCGCGACGGCCTGCAGCCCGAAAAAAGTGAAAACCCGGAGACTGTCGAGAAGCTCGACGCGCTTTATGTCTACATGACCAACCGGCTTATGCAGGCCAATGTCGACAACGATGCCGGCATTATCGACGAAGTTGCCCAGCTGCTGATTACCGTGAAAAGCGGTTGGGACGGCATTGCCGACGCCCAGCCTGCCAGCTGACGGCAAGGAGATTACCGTGACCGCACTGCAACGCCTCGATGACACCTGTGATGCCTTGGTCGGCGCCCTGAGCGAGCGTGACTGGGAAGCCATTGCCAAGCTGGATGTGGCGTGCCGCGCCTGCATCGACGAGGTGCTGGAAACCCACGCGGTGGACCAGGCGTTGCTGCGCGAGAAGCTGGAAGGTGTGCTGCTGGTCTACCGCAACCTGATCGACGTGACAACCGGTGAACGCCAGGCAATTGCCGAAGAGATGATGCAGATCAACCAAGCGAAAAATGCTTCGAAGGTTTACCATCTGTTCAGTTAAGATGCGCACAACTTGACAAAAGGCGCCATAAATTTGACTGTGTGGGCCTTTTTGACTTTACTAGTGTCTGTTCTCGAATTCCAGACGTCCGAACACTGACCATTCAGTCGGAATGATGTCGAGCATGCCCCTGCAGGGCGGCGATATGACTAGGGAAGTTGCTATTGCATGTGGCGTGAAACCAAGATTCTGCTGATCGATGACGATAGCGCGCGCCGCCGCGATCTGGCGGTGGTGCTGAATTTCCTCGGTGAAGAAAACCTCGCTTGCTCGAGCCATGACTGGCAGCAAGCGGTCGAGTCGTTGTCTTCGAGCCGTGAAATATTGTGCGTGCTCATCGGCAGCGTAGACGCTCCGGGCAATCTCCTTGGGCTCGTTAAGACAGTGGCCGGGTGGGATGAGTTCCTTCCGGTGCTGCTATTAGGTGAAATTTCTTCTGCGGAGTTCCCGGAAGACCTTCGCCGCCGGGTGCTTTCCAACCTGGAAATGCCACCAAGCTACAGCCAGTTGCTGGATTCACTGCACCGTGCCCAGGTCTATCGCGAGATGTACGACCAGGCGCGCGAGCGCGGCCGTCAGCGCGAGCCTAACCTGTTCCGCAGCCTGGTCGGCACCAGCCGTGCCATCCAGCACGTGCGGCAGATGATGCAGCAGGTGGCCGATACCGACGCCAGCGTGCTGATCCTGGGTGAGTCGGGCACCGGCAAGGAGGTGGTGGCGCGCAACCTGCACTACCATTCCAAGCGCCGCGAAGCGCCGTTTGTACCCGTCAACTGTGGCGCGATCCCGGCCGAGCTGCTGGAAAGCGAACTGTTCGGCCACGAGAAGGGTGCCTTTACCGGGGCGATCACCAGCCGGGCCGGGCGTTTCGAGCTGGCCAATGGCGGTACGCTGTTCCTCGACGAAATTGGCGACATGCCGTTGCCGATGCAGGTCAAGCTGCTGCGTGTGCTGCAGGAGCGTACCTTCGAGCGTGTGGGTAGCAACAAGACCCAGAGCATCGACGTGCGCATCATCGCCGCAACGCACAAGAACCTCGAAACCATGATCGAGGACGGCACCTTCCGCGAAGACCTGTACTACCGCCTGAACGTATTCCCCATCGAGATGGCGCCGCTGCGTGAGCGGGTGGAAGATATTCCGTTGCTGATGAACGAGCTTATCTCGCGCATGGAGCACGAGAAGCGCGGCTCCATCCGCTTCAACTCGGCGTCGATAATGTCGTTGTGCCGCCACGGCTGGCCTGGCAACGTGCGCGAGCTGGCTAACCTGGTCGAGCGCATGGCGATCATGCACCCGTACGGGGTGATTGGCGTGTCCGAGCTGCCGAAGAAATTCCGCTACGTCGATGACGAAGACGAGCAGATGGTCGACAGCCTGCGCAGCGATCTGGAAGAGCGCGTGGCCATCAACGGCCACACGCCAAACTTCAGCAACCCTGCGATGCTGCCACCTGAAGGCCTGGACCTGAAGGACTACCTCGGTAGCCTGGAGCAGGGCCTGATCCAGCAGGCGCTGGACGATGCCAACGGTATCGTTGCCCGCGCGGCTGAACGTTTGCGTATTCGCCGTACCACCCTGGTCGAGAAGATGCGCAAGTACGGCATGAGCCGCCAAGGTGGCGAGGACCAGGCGGAGGATTGACGCCTGGTGGCGCCCCTGAAATGACCTCTTCGCGGGCAAACCCGCTCCCGCAGCAATGGCGCAAGTTTTAAGTATTGCGCGACACCTGTGGGGGCGGGTTTACCCGCGAAGAGGCAAGCAAAATTCCCTCCATTATTTATTCTTCCCCGCTCGCCAGTCGGCCAGGGCCGGCCCCGGCATGGGTTGAGCTTTCTCGAGCCCCCCCCCAGTAAACAAAACCGATTTCGCAGCCAGTGCGATCCTAAAGCAGGCATGCGTTTTGCTTTGCCTAGCATAAAGGGCCAAGGGCCAGTTTTTTGTCGCCGCCCCTCCGACCAATGCGGACCAACAGTACAATGAAAGCAGTCATTCTGGCCGGTGGGCTGGGCACACGCATCAGCGAAGAATCTCACCTGCGCCCCAAGCCGATGATCGAGATAGGCGGCAAGCCGATCATCTGGCACATCATGAAGATCTACTCGCACTACGGTATCAACGACTTCGTCATTTGCCTGGGCTACAAGGGCTATGTGATCAAGGAGTACTTCGCCAACTACTTCCTGCACATGTCGGACGTGACCTTCGACATGGCAGAAAACCGCATGGATATCCATAACCGCCACGCCGAGCCATGGCGGGTGACGCTGGTGGATACCGGTGAAAACACCGCCACCGGTGGCCGTCTGAAGCGTGTTCGCGATTACGTGGGCGATGAAACCTTCTGCCTCACTTACGGCGACGGTGTGTCCGACGTCGATATTCCGCGCCTGATCGAATTCCACCGCCAGCACGGCAAGATGGCCACGGTTACCGCGGTACAACCGCCGGGCCGTTATGGCGCGCTGGACGTGCAGGGTGAACAGGTGCGCGGCTTTCAGGAAAAGCCGGCAGGTGACGGTGGCTGGATCAACGGTGGCTTTTTCGTGCTCGAACCTGCCGCGCTCGAATACATTCAGGGCGATGCTACTACCTGGGAAGACGAGCCCATGCGCCGCCTGGCCGAAGACGGCCAGCTGATGAGCCACATGCACCGTGGCTTCTGGCAGCCGATGGATACCCTGCGTGATCGCAAGCTGCTTGAAACCCACTGGAAAAACGGCGACGCAGCATGGCAGCTATGGCGTTGAGCCCGGCATTCTGGGCGGGCCGCCGAGTCCTGCTGACAGGGCATACCGGCTTCAAGGGCGGCTGGCTGGCGGTATGGCTGCGCCAGCTTGGCGCTGAACTGCGTGGCTTGGCCTTGCCTGCCGCGACCACGCCATCGCTGTGGCAGGTTGCGCACCTGCAACAGCAGGTTCCCGGCGAGTTTGCAGATGTCCGCGACGCCTCGGCCGTGGCCCGTGCAGTGCAGGCGTTCCAGCCCGAACTGGTGCTGCACCTAGCGGCTCAGCCACTGGTGCGCGAGTCGTACCGGGCGCCGGCTGACACCTACGCTACCAACGTCATGGGTACGCTGAACCTGCTGGAGGCCGTGCGTGCCACGCCCTCGGTACGTGCGGTGCTGGTGGTGACCACTGACAAGTGCTACGACAACCGCGAGTGGCCCTGGCCCTACCGCGAGCAGGATGCCCTGGGCGGCTTCGACCCCTATAGCAGCAGCAAGGCCTGCGTCGAACTGCTGTGCGCCAGCTACCGCGACTCGTTCCTGCGCTCCGCCGGCGTGGCCCTGGCCACGGCGCGCGCAGGCAACGTACTGGGTGGCGGGGACTGGTCTGCCGAGCGCTTGCTGCCGGATATCTTTCGCGCCTGGCAAGACGGTGAAGAAGTGGTCTTGCGCTATCCCCATGCGATCCGCCCCTGGCAGCACGTGCTCGACCCACTGACGGGCTACCTGCAGCTGGCGCAGGGCTTGCTCACGGACGCCGAGCGATACGCAACAGCCTGGAACTTCGGCCCGGACAGCGCAGGCCTGGCCACCGTCGGCGAAATCGTCCGTCGTCTTGCCCTGCGCTGGCCAGGCGAGGCGCGCTGGTCGGTCGCCGGCGATGCCCAGCCGCATGAAGCCGGTTTGCTGGCACTGGACTCCAGCAAAGCGCGGCAGCTGCTTGGCTGGGCGCCACGCTGGTCGCTGGATGACACCCTTGAACATACCCTGGACTGGTATCTGGCCTGGCGAGCAGGGCGTGACATGAACATCGTTACCCGCGAGCAGATCGCGGTTCACCAAGGCGGAACCCATGAGTGACAGTACGGCGCAGCAGTTGCGCCAACAGATTGCCGAGCTGGTCGGGCGCTATGCCGAGCTGCAGATGGCGCCCAAGCCTTTTGTCGCAGGGCAGAGCAGCGTGCCGCCCTCCGGCAAAGTGATCGGCGCCGGCGAGTTACAGTCCATGACCGAGGCCGTGCTGGATGGCTGGTTGACCACCGGCCGCTTCAACGAGGCGTTCGAGAAGCGCCTGGCCAAGTACCTGGGGCGCCGCTGTGTACTCACCACCAACTCCGGCTCGTCGGCCAACTTGCTGGCGTTTTCCGCACTGACCTCGCCACGCCTCGGCGACCGGGCGATCAAGCCGGGTGACGAGGTGATCGGCGTTGCTGCCGGCTTCCCGACCACCGTCAACCCGATCCTGCAGTTCGGCGCGGTACCGGTGTTCGTCGATATCGAGATGGGCACCTACAACATCGACCCGGCACTGATCGAAGCGGCCATCGGCCCGAAGACCAAGGCCATCATGCTGGCGCATACCCTGGGCAACCCCTTCGACCTGAGTGTTGTGCGCGCCCTGTGCGACAAGTACGGCCTGTGGCTGATCGAAGACTGCTGCGATGCCCTGGGTTCCACCTACGAAGGGCGCATGGTCGGCACCTTCGGCGATATCGGCACCCTCAGCTTCTATCCGGCGCACCACATCACCATGGGTGAGGGCGGGGCGGTGTTCACCGATTCGCCGTTGCTCAAACGCATCATCGAGTCGTTCCGCGACTGGGGCCGTGATTGCTACTGCGCGCCGGGCGAGGACAACACCTGCAGCAAGCGCTTCTGCTGGCAAATGGGTGACCTGCCGCAAGGCTACGACCACAAGTACACCTATTCGCACCTGGGCTACAACCTGAAGATTACCGACATGCAGGCCGCCTGCGCGCTGGCGCAGATGGACCGGGTTGATGATTTCGTTGCCGCCCGTAAGCGCAACTTCGCCTGGCTGAGCGACCGGCTGGCCGGTTGTGCGGACCAACTGATCCTGCCGCAGGCCACCCGCGACAGTGACCCGTCCTGGTTCGGGTACCCGATCACCCTGCGCGATGGCTGTGGAATCAACCGCGTCGAGCTGGTGCGCTACCTGGATGAACAGGGTGTGGGCACACGCTTGCTGTTTGCCGGCAACCTGACCCGCCAGCCCTACATGCAGGGGCTGAACTACCGGGTTTCCGGCGAATTGCCGGTCACCGACAAGATCATGAACGACACGTTCTGGATCGGCCTGTGGCCGGGCTTGAGCGATGACCACCTGGAACATGCAGCGCGCTGCCTGGAAACCTACCTGCAGAGGCTGCGCTGATGCGCGCCTACGTCCTGTGTGGCGGTTTCGGTACGCGGCTGCGCAGCGTCACTGACTCGCAGAAGGCCTTGGTACCCGTTCACGGTGAGCCATTCCTGGCGCGCGTACTGAGCCAGTTGGCCCGTGCCGGCATCAGCGAGGGCGTGCTGTGCGCGCATTACCGCGCCGAGCAGGTGGCCGAGCAGCTTGCCGAGCTGTCTCGCCAGGCCGGTCTGCCACTGTCGATGGTGGTGGAGCAGAGCCCGCTGGGAACCGGAGGGGCACTGCTCAACGCGTTGCGCGAGCAACCTGCGCAGGGCCGGTACCTGGTACTCAATGCGGACACCTTCGTGGATGTGCAGGGTTATCGGCAGATGCTTGCGGGCGAAGGCAACGCCATGCTGGCGGCGCGAGTCGATGACCGCAGCCGGTATGGCAGCCTGGCGCTGACTGCTACCGGGCACCTGGCTGCGCTGCAGGAAAAGGGCGTGCAGGGCGCCGGCCTGATCAACGCGGGGGTGTATGCCTTCACCACGTCGGCCTTCGCCACTACCCCCGTCCGCGCATGCTCCATGGAGCACGATCTGTTGCCCGAATTGCTCCAGCGAGAGGCCGTGACCGTTGTCGATTACAGCGGGTGTTTCATTGATATCGGCACGCCAGAGTCGCTTGCGCGCTACACCCACGAATTTCTTCCGGATACCTCGCTATGAGCCTGCTGGTGCAGACCCTCAGCATTGGCCAACGCCAAAGCATCCTCGATGCGGTCAAGTGCATCGAGGCAGGCGCCTTGCAAATCGCCTTTGTGGTTGCTGACGACCGCCGTCTGCTGGGTGTGGTGACCAACGGCGATGTGCGTCGCCACCTGCTGCAGGGCGGGCAGACCGACCTGCCAGTAACAACTTGCATGAACAGCCATTACCGGGCGGTTCAAGCCGGTGCGTCGCGGGAGGAGTTGCTCAAGGCTTTCGACCTGGGTTTCAACGCCATCCCGGCCGTGGATGAGCAGGGGCGCCTGGTCGAGGTCTATACCCGCCTGATGGCGGCCAGCCCGGAAGTGCCGGTACTGGCACGGGCCCGTGCGCCAGTACGCATGAGCTTCTGCGGCGGCGGTGCGGACCTGACCTATTTCTTCATCGACCACCCGGCAGCGGTGCTCAGCTGTACCGTCGGTCTTTATGCCCACGCCACCCTGGTTCCACGCGGCGACCTTGGCATCCGCATTTTCTCCGAGGATCTGGGGCGCGAGGAGGACTACGACTCCCTGGCTGACCTGCTGGCCGCCAGTGAAAAAAGCCTGTTGGCGACCATCGTTTCGGTGATCAAGCCGCAATACGGCTTCGATCTCTACCTGCGTTCGGATTTTCCAGTGGGCTCCGGGCTGGGCGGTTCTTCCGCTGCCACCACGGCGACCATTGCTGTATTCAACGAGTTGCGCCAGGACCGCTGGAGCACCTATGAGATCGCCGAACTGGCGTTCCAGGCCGAGCGCCTGTGCTTCGGTATCGCCGGTGGCTGGCAGGATCAGTACGCCTCGGCCTTCGGTGGCTTCAACCTGATCGAGTTCGAGAACCAGCGCAACCTGGTACACCCGATTCGCCTGGAAGAATCGATCCGCAATGAGCTGGAATCCTGCCTGGTGCTGTGTGACACCGGCATTTCTCACGACTCCGGCCGCCTGCACGAGCTGCAGCGCGAGGAGATGCAGGCCGAGTCCTCGCAAACGGACCTGCTCCATGCAAGCGTCGCGCTTTGCCGGCGCATGCACCGTTACCTGATTCGCGGCGAACTGCGCGATTTCGGCCTTTGCCTGGACGAAGCCTGGCACCTGAAAAAGCGCTTTTCCTCGGCAATCAGCCATGGTCGTCTCGATGACATTTACGCCGCCGCGGTTGCGGCCGGCGCGCTCGGCGGCAAGCTGTTGGGCGCCGGTGGCGGTGGTTTCTTCCTGTTCTATGTACAACCCCAGCATCGCCAGCGTGTGGTGCATGCGGTGCGCGCACTGGGCTGCCAGGCTCAAGGCTTTCGCTTCGAGTCCTGCGGTGTAACTTCCTGGCGGACGAAAATCCAATGACCCCAATTATTCTCGACGGCATCGCCCTGGGTGGCGACCGTGTCTACGTCATCGCCGAAGCCGGCAACAACCACAACGGCTCGCTGGCATTGGCCAGGCAACTGGTTGACGCCGCCATTGCGGCAGGCGCCGACTGCGTCAAGTTCCAGCTGCGCAACCGCGAGGCGCTGTACCGGCGCAAGGCCGACGGCTCGCGTGCCGAAGACCTCGGTGTGGAGTACATTCAGGACCTGCTGGACAAGGTCGAACTGAGCCTCGACGAGCACCGCCAGGTGCGCGCCTACTGTGCTGAGAAGGGCATCACTTATCTGTGCACCCCCTGGGATGAACCTAGCGTCGATGCCCTGGCCCAGTTCGACGTGGCGGCCCTGAAAATTGCCTCGGCAGACTTGTGCAACCCCTACCTGATCGCCAAGGCCGCCAGCCTGGGCAAGCCGTTGATCCTGTCCACCGGCATGTCGTTCGAGCACGAAATCATCCGTGCCATCGAACAGCTCAACGCGCTGGGCACGCCCTTCGCGCTGCTGCACTGCAACAGCGCCTACCCGGCACCGGAAGCGGATATCCAGCTCGGCTACCTGCGTCGCCTGCAGGAGCTGCATGGCCTGGTCGGCTATTCCGGCCATGAGCGCGGTATTGCCATCACCCTCGGCGCTGTGGCCTTGGGCGCGCGATTGGTGGAGCGCCACATTACCCTGGATCGCAACATGGAAGGCCCGGATCACCTGGCCAGCCTTGAGCCCACCGAATTCCGCCAACTGGTGGACGGCATCCGCCAACTGGAACTGGCGCTGCCCTGGCAAGGGCCTGGTCGCCATGCCAGCCAAGGTGAATTGCTGAACCGCGAGAACCTCGGCAAGAGCGTGATTGCTGCCCGCGATATCCCCCGTGGCGCGGTACTGGAGCAGGGCATGCTGCGCATCGCCAGCCCCGGCCAGGGCCTGCCGCCGTACCGGCTGCCGGAACTGCTGGGCAAGCCTGCCCATCGCGATATCGCCCAGGGCGACTTCCTTTTCGAGAGCGACCTGCAGGAACAGCAAGCCGAGCAGAAGCTGGCGTTCGACATGCCGATTCGCTGGGGGGTGCCGGTGCGCTACCACGACTTCCTCGACTACCGCCGGCGCATCGAGCCGGACCTGTTCGAGTTCCATCTGTCGTACCGCGACCTCAGCCTGAAGCCGCAGCCGTTCCTGGCCGAGGTGGATTGCTCGCGCCTGGTGATCCACGCCCCGGAGCTGTTCGAGAACAGCGAGTTGCTCGATCTGGTTGCGGACGATCCGGCCTACCGTCGGCGCTCCATCGACAACCTGCAGCGTGTGGTCGATGCCACCCTGCAGATAGGCGAGTTCTTCCCTGGGGCCGATGCCCGGCTGATCGTCGCCAACATCGGCGGTTTCTCCGCCGACGCGCCGCGCCCGCTGGCCATGCGCCCCGAACTCTACGAGCGCTTCCATGAAGCCTGCCGCCAGGTGGATTTCGCCGGTACCGAGCTGATCCCGCAGAACATGGCGCCGTTCCCTTGGCATTTCGGCGGGCAACGCCACCAGAACATCTTCATGATGCCGGACGAACTGGCGGCCCAGGCCCGCGAGCACGGCCTGCGCCTGTGCCTGGACCTGTCGCACCTGCAGATGACCTGCTTCCACTTCGGCCTCGACTTCCAGGCCGCGCTGGCGCTGCTGCTGCCGCATTCGGCGCACCTGCACGTGGCCGATGCCAAGGGTACCAACGGCGAAGGCGTAGTGATGGGTACCGGCGACATCGACTGGCCGGCCACCTGGGCGCAGATTCGCAATCATCCCGAGGTCAGCTTCATTCCTGAAGTCTGGCAAGGGCACAAGGATCATGGTGCCGGCTTCTGGTCGGCGCTGGCCTACCTGCAGTCACTACCAGGAGCCCGGCCATGACCAATCCGAGCCTGAACAACCGGCTGGAAACCTTGTTGAGCGAACCGCTGGAAAGCATTCAAGAGCGCCAGCACCATACCCTGGAAAGACTGATCGGAGGGTTGCAGCAACCCTTTGCTCTGTTTGGTGCTAGCCATCTGGGACGCAACACTCAAGCTGTGTTGAAGCAAATGGGTTTTTCGCCCTGCGCCTTCATCGACAATAACCCGGCATCCTGGGGAACCCATATTGATGCGGTGCCGGTGATGAGCCCTGCTCAGCTGGCTGAGCAATACGGCAGCAAGCTGCCTTCGATCATTTGCACCATTTGGAGTGGACAAATCAGTGAGCGCATGAGCGATCGCCTTGCTCCTCTGCGTGAACTGGGCTTCGAGCGGATCGCTCTGTTCGGTCACTTGGCCTGGCGCTATCCCGAGCACTTTCTCCCGCACTACTTCCTGGATCTGCCCGAGAAAGTAGTAGCCGAGGCCCAGGATGTCCACCGGGCATTTGCGTTGATTGGCGACGAACCTTCGCGTCAGCTTTTTGTTGATCATGTCGAATGGCGTCTTACCCTGAACCACGATGTGCTGCCTCCCCCGTCACCCGTGACCATCTATTTCGACAGCCACTTCAGCAGCGACTGCGCGGACGAAGTGCTCTATGACATTGGCGCGTTCAATGGTGACTCGGTGGTGGAGTATCTCGAAAGTGGCCGAGGCTATCGCGAGATCCATTCCTTCGAGCCCTCTCCAGCCAACTATGCCGAGTTGAGTGACAATCTGGCCGAGCTGAACGCAGGGCACGGCCGAAATCTGTTTGCCCACCCGCTGGCAGTCGGCGACTGCAACGGCGAAATTCTCATCGAGGATGGCAGTGGTGCAGCAAGCCGTGTGGGGCACGGTAGCCAGCAGGTGACGATCACCACGATTGATGATGTGGCTACCCGGATCGCTCCTGCGAGCTTCATCAAGATCGACATCGAAGGCTTCGAACCACAGTGCCTGGCGGGTGGGCGCAAGCTGATCAGCGAGCTTCACCCGGTGGTCGCGGTCTGCGTCTATCACGAACAGAACCACCTGTGGAGCGTTCTGTTGCAGCTGCACGAGTATTACCCGCACTACAACTTCAAGCTTTGTCCGCATCTGGCCGAAGGCTGGGATCTGGTGCTCTATGCCGTCCCCGCTGATCGCCTTCCCCAGCACTTTATCGCCGAGTAACAACTTCATGCGTGTCGCCGACTATATCTTCGAGTTCATCGCCAACCAGGGTGTCGGGCATGTGTTCTTCCTGCCTGGTGGCGGAGCCATGCACCTGAACAATGCGCTGTTTCGCCAACCGCGCCTGAGCGCCGTGAGTATGCTTCATGAGCAGGGCGCAGCCATTGCGGCGGAGGGCTATGCACGTACCTCCGGCAAGTTCGGTGCCTGCCTTGTGACTTCCGGGCCAGGCGCCACCAACGCCATCACCGGCCTGGCCGGCGCCTGGTTCGAGTCCACCCCGGCATTGTTCGTTTCCGGCCAGGTCAAACGCGCCGACCTCAAGGGCGACAGTGGCCTGCGTCAGCTGGGTACCCAAGAGCTGGACATCGTCAGCGTAGTCACTCCGCTGGCCAAGTACGCCGTTTGCCTGCTGGACCCGCAACGGGTCCGCTATGAATTGGAGAAGGCGCTTCATCTGATGCTTACTGGTCGCAAGGGGCCGGTGTGGATCGATGTACCGCTGGATGTGCAGGCGACAGAAATCGATCCCGCTGAACTTGAAGGTTTTGTGCCGGAAGGGACTGGCATGTCGGTCGCTCCAGATGCCGAGGCTCTCGATATCCTGGTAAGCCGATTGCGTGAGGCGAAGCGCCCGGTGCTGTTGGTGGGGAATGGTGTCCATGCCTCGGGTGGCGAGGCGGCGATGCGTGATCTGATCGAGGCATTGGGTATTCCGACCCTGACCACGTGGATCGGCGCCGACCTGCTTGAATATGAGCACCCGCTCTATGTCGGCCGCTGCGGCACGGTGGCCCAGCGTGGCGCCAACTTCAGCGTGCAGAATGCCGATCTGGTGCTGGCCATCGGTTGTCGGATGGACTTCTCCATCACCGGGTTCAACCGCACTCACTTCGCTCGCGAGGCTGACATTGTCGTAGTGGATATCGACCCGGCGGAGGTCGCCAAGCTCGGCGATATGCCGGATCAGCGATTCATTTGCGATGCTCGGGTGTTCATGGAGCAACTGCTGGCCGCCAGCGGCGGTCAGTCACTGGGCTGCCAGGCTTGGCGAGAGCGTTGCCGCGCTTGGAAGGAGGCCTACCCGGTAGTACTGCGGGAGTATCGACAGCCAGGTGACTACGTCAATACCTACGTGTTCAGCGAAACGCTGTCTGAGGCGCTGGCCGAAGGCGACCAGATCATACCGGGCAGTTCCGGGGCGGCGCTCGATACCTTCTGGCTCTCTGTGCGCCTGAAGCGCGGTCAACGCGCGGTAGCCACTGGTGGTTTGGGCTCCATGGGCTACGGTTTGCCAGCTTCAATCGGTGGCTGCCTCGGCAGCGGTGGTCGTCGTACCGTGTCGGTGGACGGTGACGGTGGCTTTGTGATGAACATCCAGGAACTGGAAGTGGTGCGCCGCCTGCGCTTGCCGATCAAGTACTTCGTCTTGAACAACAACGGCTATGCCTCGATTCGTGCGTCTCAGGGCGGGTACTTCAGGGAGACCATCGGCTGCGATCCGGACTCCGGCCTGACCCTGCCGGACATTTCTGCGCTGGGGGCGGCATTTGGCCTGCCAGTGCGGCGCATCGACGGGAAGGACGACCTGCGTCAGGCCATCGACGAGGCGCTGGCACTGGATGGCCCGGTGCTGTGTGAAGTGATGGTGGAGTCTGATCAGGCCATCGGCCCGCGGACCACCTCAAAAATTGGCCAGAACGGCGTGATGGTTTCCAGCCCTCTGGAGGATCTGTTCCCCTTCCTTGAACGTGACGAACTGCGTGCGAACATGCTGATTCCGCTGTTGGATGATTGAAATGAGTGACTACCTGAGCCAATACGCTGATGCCGGCTTGTACACCATGCAGGGCCGCCTGGGCGCTCCGGAGGAGGGCCGCTTCCAGTCCTTCCCGCGCCAGGGCTGGCGTCAGGAGATCGAGCGCGCAGCAGAGATCGGCCTGCGCGGTATCGAGTGGATCTACGACCTGTTCGGCGAAGGCGCCAATCCTCTGGAAACCGCAGCTGGTCGTGGGGAGCTGCGTGGCCTGCTGGCGCAGCACGGCGTGTCGGTGGTGTCCATCTGCGCCGACTATTTCATGGATAGGCCGCTGTTGCGTTGCAGTGCAGCTGAGAACGCCGAGCTGATCCAGCGCCTGGAATCGCTGTTGGAACTGTGCCCGGAGATGGGCGTAGGCCGCGTTGTACTTCCGTTCGTCGATGCTTCAC
Source organism: Pseudomonas sp. BN505 (assembly GCF_029873175.1). NCBI lineage: Bacteria > Pseudomonadati > Pseudomonadota > Gammaproteobacteria > Pseudomonadales > Pseudomonadaceae > Pseudomonas > Pseudomonas sp. BN505. The sequence continues at coordinate 73,408 of NZ_SSOI01000070.1, read as the reverse complement.
GCATGCGGGATGCCGCCGAGGTGGACCAGGTAGTGGCCAATCTTCGCCAGGTGCTACCAATGGCCGAGCGTCTGGGCGTCGAGCTGCATCTGGAAACCGATCTGGCGCCGCAGGCCTTCCGCGAACTGCTTGATCGCCTTGTGCATCCCTTGGTGAAGGTCAACTACGACGCCGGTAATAGCGCCTCCCTGGGTTACCGACCGGAAGAGGAGTTTGCCGCCTACGGCGAGCGCATCGGCAGTTTCCACATCAAGGATCGTCGTCTGGGCGCTGGTACTGTGCCACTGGGCCAGGGCGATACCGACTTCCGCAGCTTGCGCGAGCAACTGCTGCGTTTTGGCTACCGGGGTGACTTCGTGTTGCAGGTCGCCCGTGGCGACGCCGGCGATGAGCCGCGCTGGCTCGCCGGCATGGCTGCGCTGGCAGCTGACTGGCTACGTGGTACCGCCCTCAACGAGAGAAAGACATCGTGAAAATCCTTTTCTGCGGCCTGGGCGGTATCGGTCAGCGCCATCTGCGTAACCTCCGTCAACTCCTCGGGGATGAGCTGGAGGTGCATGCCTTTCGGGTACGCGGCCAGCGTATCAAGCTGCTAGACAATCTCACCGTCGATGAGGGCGCCGACCTTGAGGAGGAGTATCAGATAAGGGCCCACCACGACCTTGCCCAGGCGCTGGCCGAGAGGCCGGCGGCGGCATTCATCTGCAACCCCAACTCGCTGCATGTGCCGGTGGCGCTGGAATGTGTGCGTGCCGGGGTGCCGGTGTTCATGGAGAAGCCGCTGGCCAGCGATCTGGCGGGTATTGACCAACTGCTGAGCGAAGTGGAGGCGCGCAATCTGCCTTTTCACGTCGGCTACAACTTCCGCTTCCACCCTGGCCTGCAACGCCTCAAAGCGCTACTGGAAGAGGGCTTCTTCGGCCACCTGCTCAGCGTGCGCTCGGAGATTGGGGAGTACTTGCCCAACTGGCACCGTTATGAGGATTACCGGCAGATGTATGCTGCCCGTGCCGACCAGGGCGGGGGCGTGATTCTGTCGCAGATCCACGAGATGGATCTGATCTACTGGTTCTTCGGTCTGCCGAGCAGCATCGTCACCCATGGGGGCCAGCTGAGCAGGCTGGAGATCGACGTCGAGGATACCGCTTCCTCATTGATGCGTTGTGATGGCGCTGATGGCAGTTTCCCTATTCTGCTGCACCAGGACTATCTGCAGCGCCCACCGGTGCGACGCTTCAAGATTGTTGGTGACCGCGGCTACGCCGAGATCGATCTGTTGGCCAATCACCTGAGCGTTTATGGCGCCCAGGGCGAGTTGCGCGAGCAGAACGACTATCCCGACTTTACCCGTAATGACATGTTCCTGGCTCAGGCCCGGCACTTCCTCGACTGCCTGGATGGCAGTGCCAAACCAGTGGTGAGCTTGCACGACGGTCTGCAGAGCTTGCGCCTGGCCTTGGCCGCCCTGCGCTCCATGAAAGAGGGCCGGGAAGTTGCACTCGGCGAGGTGAAGCTGCATGGCTAGTGTCGAATCCCTGTTTCGTCTTGACGGCCGCGTCGCGGTCATCACCGGCGGTGCCGGCCTGTTGGGCTATCAGCACGCGGCCACCATCGCCGGGCTTGGCGGCCTGCCGGTGCTGCTGGATATCAACGCAGAAGCCCTGGCCGCCAACGCCGAAAAGTTGGCGGTGGAAACCGGCTGTCAGGCGCTGACCCTAGTGGCCGACATCACTGATCTGGCTGCCCTGACGGCGGCCTTCGAGCAAATGATGGCCCGGCACGGTCGGGTGGATATCCTGATCAACAATGCCGCGCGTAACCCCAAGGTGGAAAGTGCCGGTGACAAGGACTTCTCTCGCCTTGAGCATTTCCCCTGGGAGCAATGGCGCCTCGATCTGGATGTGGGTCTGGGCGGCGCTTTCAATTGCTCCAAGGTGTTCGGTGCGCAAATGGCCCGGCAAGGGCGCGGGGTGATCGTCAATATCGCCTCCGACCTTGGCGTGATCGCTCCGGACCAGCGTCTGTACCGTGTAGAGGGGCGCGAGCCCGAACAGCAGCCGGTCAAGCCGGTGACCTACTCGGTGGTCAAGCATGGCCTGATCGGGTTGACCAAGTACCTGGCTACCTACTGGTGCGAACAGGGCGTGCGTTGCAACGCTTTGTCTCCAGGTGGCGTCTACGCAGGGCAGAACGACGTGTTTGTCAGCAAGCTGGCTCAACTGATCCCACTCGGGCGTATGGCCGAAGCCGATGAGTACCGTGGCGCCATCGCCTTCCTCTGTTCGGATGCTTCCAGCTACATGAATGGTTCCAACCTGGTGATGGATGGCGGGCGAAGTGCATGGTGAGCCAGTTCCCGATGGCGGGTATCAATGAGGCCCAGAGATGGATCTCTATCGACTATTTGAAGAGTGTGTCCAATGGGAACTGATGAGCGTTCGGGCTATTGGGATTCATTTTATGGGCACTCAAGCCAGCCTATGCCACTGTTGCCTTCGCAGTTCGCCGCGTTTGCGCTGGGGGAAATGATGACCCTGAGCGCGGCAGAAGCTGTGGAGGGGGTAATCGAGTTTGGTTGTGGCAATGGCCGCGATAGCCATTTCTTTTCTACCCACGGCTTTGATTTGCTGGCACTTGATGCGTCCGCAGAAGCTATTGACCGCTGTCGTGCTGGCAGTCGACACGCGCGTGCGCACTTCGTGCAACGCAGTGCCACCGATGCCCGCGAAGAAGTCGAGAGGTTCATGAACGGCAAAAAGCGCGTTGCCGTGTACGCACGCTTCTTCCTGCATGCCATACGGGAGGAAGAGCAAAACGACTTCCTCACACTGCTGGGCGATCTACTGTTGCCCGGTTCTTTGTTGTTTCTGGAATACCGTACTGTGGCCGATGCCGAGCAGCAGAAGGAGTTCGGTGACGGCCACTACCGGCGCTACCTCGACCACCGCGCGACCCTGATGAACATCGAGGCTGCAGGTTTTTCCCGGCTTTACGAAGTCGAAGGGCACGGGTTTGCCAAGTACCGCGCTGAGGACGCCAGGGTCGGGCGTTGCGTGGCCATCAAGACAGCCCCATGAGTGTTGGGCTACAGGTCAGCTGGTAGGGGGAATCATGCACGATTTGCAAGGCAAGAAGCTCATATTGTTCGGTGCGGGGAAAAGTGGTGGCTGCTTCATCGAGCAGAATCCCGGGTTGAACTTCCTGGCGGTGGCTGACAATGATCAGGCAAAGCAGGGCGGGGAATTTCACGGTATTCCGGTTATTGCGCCAGCGCAGATAGGCGAGACGCGATGCGACATGGTGGTGATTGCCAGTGTCTGGTCCAAGGGAATCCTGGAGCAGCTCGACGCGCTGGGGCTGTCTGACATTCCCACGTTTATCCCAGGTAAGCGAGAGATGAAGGGCATGCGTGATGCGCATCCTTTCTCTCACCCTCGGACCAAGGAAATTGCCAGAGAAATGTCGCTCACGTTGCGGAGTTTGGCAGAGGAGGCTGGTATTGATCTCTATCTGGATTTCGGCACATTGCTGGGAGCATTCCGCGAACGGGACTTTATCCCCTGGGATGATGACATTGACTTTGCGGTCAATGATGAGCAGTTCGATGCGGTTATTGCTTTGGTGCGTGAAAGCAAGGGGCTTTTTCCACAGCGCGACGGCATGCAGTGGAGCGTGGAGCTAGTGCGCGCTGGCGAGCGCGGGGCCACGGTTCGGGTTACTTGCATCAATCTCCCGGGAAGCTGCAGCGTGGTGCCTTTTGAAGTAGATATCAGCCGCAGGGTACTGCGTGATGGCAAGGCTGTTGTGCTGGGGTCCATGCCGGAGTTCTTCTGCCCGGAGCACCATTTTGATGGTTATGAGCATGTCGAACTGTTTGGTCAGCAGTTCAAGGTGCCGGCTGACGCTTTGGGTTATCTGGATTTTGTCTACGGCCAGTGGCGCACACCACGGCAGGATTTCACCTTTGCCGAGTACCCCTCTTCGGAAGTGGAGTTCGGACAGTACAAAATATCCCTCACTTCACTGTAGAACCGAATGATCAATCAACAGCACTTTTCGTCCCTGCGCGATGATCTTCTGTGCCTGCCTGGCTTGGGTTCGTTGGCTGAGCATTGCGCCAATCGCCATCTGCTTCTCACTGGGGCCACCGGTTTTTTCGGTCGTTGGCTGCTTGCTTTGCTTGATGAGCTCAATCGAAAGGGAGCGGGTATCACTGTCACCGTTGTTTCGCGAAACCCCAACCGTTTTCTCGATGCCCAGCCGCACTATCGTGACTGCTCCTGGCTACGCTGGGTTTCGGCAGACATTCGGGAGCTACGACAGCTCCCTGGGCGCCCGGTAGAGCTGATCTTACATGGGGCGGCAGACACCTCTGCAGCGGCGCATGCTCGTCCGCTGGAGCTTTTTGACACCATCATCGAGGGGGCGCGTCGGGTGCTGGATCTGGCGGTACGCAACGATGGCGCGCGGGTTCTGTTTACCGGCTCGGGAGCACAGTACGGCGTTCTGCCTACCGAGGGGCGGGCGACTGAGGAGCAAGGCGCGGCATGCTTGAGCAATCGTATCAGCAGTGCGTATGGCGAGGCCAAGCGGGCGCAAGAGACGTTGGGCGCGATTTACGCCCAGGCGCACGGTCTGGAGGTGGTTAATACCCGTTGCTTTGCTTTTGCCGGCCCAGGATTGCCGCTGAATGCACACTTCGCCATAGGCAACTTCGTTCGAGATGCCCTGAGTAATGACGAGATTGTACTTAACTCCAGTGGCCAAGCCATGCGCAGTTATCTGCATGGTGCAGATCTCGCTGTCTGGTTACTGACGCTCTTGCTGCGAGGAGAGAGTGGCTCGGCTTATAACGTGGGGTCGGACCAGGCCATCACTATCGCTGAACTGGCGCGTCGGGTGATTGACCGGATTGCGCCTGGCAAGCGCGTGCGGATTCTGGGGCGTGGCGATGATTCGGGGCGCTCCTTCTATGTGCCGGATATCAGTCGTGCCCGCGGGTTGGGTCTGGATGTATGGACCACCCTGGATCAGTCGATCGACAGCATGGCTGCCTGGGCAAAGTCTCCGGGTTATGTAAATTGAATTTCAACGAGCTTGCGTACGAGCGTGGCCGTGACAGAGGGAATACGTGATGGATTGGGCCTCAATTGCTGGCGGTTGTTGTCAGGGTAAACCTTGGCGAGTGGGTATCGCTGGGGTTCAGCCAGGGCAAGAGAAGAACGCTTTTCTTTTAAATGATGAGCAATGGGAGAGGCTGCAGGCGCTGTGTCCTTTCGGCCCCTTGCAGAATTATGGTAATGCCAACGGTATTATCTTCGAGCGAATGGTTGAATCAGACACCGTCGCTCACTATGACAGCGTCCTTCTCATTGAGCATGCTTACGCAGGCGCGGGGGGGCTGACGTTATGCTCCGGTATTCGAAAGTACCTCATGCGGCTAGAAAGCTCGATGGAGGGTCCACATGCATTTGAGGCGTTCGATCGAGTATTTCTGCCTTCCGAAGAAGCGTTCACCGGCCAGCACCTGGTGCGCCTCAATCAGCCGTTGGAACTACCGCTTACGGAATTAAACCCGCGCCCGGCTTTAAGTGGCAAAGCGTGTGTGTTTGGACGGGATGATATCGAACTTAAGCGGGCACACTTCGCATTGTGTGACCTTGCGCCCGAGTTATCTGAATGGCTGTCACCTCAGTGGCGGTCGTGTCTTTTAGCCGGCGCAGTGCCTGTGCACACAGCAACTGCTTCGATACCCGCATGGTTTCCAGTTGATTGCTACATAGATGGTTGTGCATTCAGTGATTTTGAAGCCTTGTCCGCTTTTCTTGATGGTATGGAACAGGCAGAGTACGAGGCGCTAGCGGGTCGCCTGCAAGGTTTTCTCATGCAGGGCAGCGCTCGACCGGATGAGCGCATCTATCCTTATACCGTGGACTTCTGGATCAACGCGTTGACCTCAGCGGTTGCCCTGGATGCCGCAGAGGTGCGTGGTGCTGCGCCGCTGTTGAGCGTGGTTATACCGGCCTATAACTATGGCAGGTACCTAGGGCAGGCAGTGCGCTCTATTTTAAGTCAGGGCGTTGAAAGTGTTGAAGTTCTCGTCGTGGATAATGCTTCGACGGATAATACTCAACTGGTCATGGAGGCGTTTTCTTCTGACTCGCGGGTGCGCTATATGCGTAATCGGCGAAATTTTGGGGTGGGTAGCAGTTCTCATAATGGCTTTTGGGCGGCCAAAGGCAAATACGTAATTCTATTCATGGCCGACGATTTCATGAATCCCGGCCATGTTCAGCGCCTTCTCCCTGCGATGGAAAGCAATGCGCAGGTTGCCGTAGGTTACAGCCCGATAGGGTGGGTCAGCGAGCACGGTGAGCCTGTACCAGGGCCTCGCCACCCAGGCCATCGTGGTGAAGACTATTTTGGTGGGCGTAATGAGGTAGCGGATCTTCTGATTTTCGACAGCTACATTACTCCCTCTGCGGCCATCATTCGTAGGGATGCCTTTTTCAAAGCCTGGCGGCGTGATGTCAGAATTCGTGGGGCTGGTGACTGGCAGCTCATGGTTCAGCTTGCGGAGCTTTACCCTGACTTCGTCTTCACCACTGTCCCCGGTGTGAGCTATCGCGTCCATGCTGCACAACATTCCCATGAGTTTTATGTCTCCTCGGCACCACTGGAAGGGCATACCTGTATTGTTGAGGGCGTATTTGAGCGTGGTAACGAAGGGCGGCTGAAAGGCTATGAGCGCGAAGTTGCTGCGCACCTAAAGCGGCGGCTGGCACTTTATCCGCAAGAGCAGGAAACCGGGCTGGGCAAACGGGTTCGGCAGTTGTGTGGGCGTCTGGAAGCCCTGGCGCAGGACGCCGAGAGAGCGCTGTTCTCCATCATATTGACCACGTTTAACCGTCCGCAATTGCTAAGGGATGCACTGAACAGCGTTGCCCATCAGTCCTTCAAGAACTTTGACGTCGTTCTGGTCAACGACAACGGCGACCCGGTCGAGTCGCTGCTGGCTGAATACGATTTCCCGGTCACGTACATCCGCCAAGGCCGTAATCGTGGCCCGGCTGCTGCCCGTAATGCTGCTTTGCACCTGGCCCGTGGTCGTTATGTCGTCTATCTGGACGATGACGACCTGTACCTGCCTGACCATCTTGAAACATTGGCCAAAGCGCTGGATACCCACCCCGACAGTGTGGTGTATACGGATGCAGTCTTCATTCAGGAAACGCTTGCGGCAGGCAAGCGGACCGAAGTGGCGCGTGAGCAACGCTATCACCACGAGGCGTACTCCAGGGAGCGTTTGCTGGTCAACAACTACATCCCGATCAACACCTTTGCCTGCCCACGCGCGCTTGCACTTGCCGTGGGGGACTTCGACGAGTCCCTGGCAGGGTTGGAAGATTGGGATTTCCTCATGCGCCTGAGCGCGCGAAGCGCCTTCCATCATGTTCGCTGTGAGACGGTGGAAGTCCGTATGCGCCGTGATGACAGTGCGCCGGCTCGACGTTCCGAGCAGGCACTGAAAGATTACCCAGCGCTATATCGCGAGTTGTATGCGCGCCATAGCGACGTTGGCAACGAGGAAGTAGAGCGCGGGCGCCAGGAGATGCTGGAGCATCTGGGTGGCAAGCCCAAGGCGTTGACGCTGCAAACCTGGCTGGGCGAACGTGTTCCGGATGCCATGCAGAGCCGCCTGATCGAACAGCGTCTGCACGCCCATCAGGGCGGCCCTGTGATCGGCATTATCGTGGTGGACGCTGATGGGCACGCAGATGCATTGAAAGCTTCTCTGCAAAGCCTGAACAGCGATCACTGCCTTTATTCCACGTTGAAAATTGTCGCGTTGACGCCGGGCGAGGCGCCCGCGACTTCGGCGCAGGATACGCTGCATTTCATGCGTTTGACCGATGCCAGCCTGAGCGATCAGCTGAACCAGGCTGTTCAGGCGAGTGAGTTTGACTGGTTCATGCTGGTAGAGGCGGGGAGTGAGTTCACTGCAAGTGGCTTGCTGATTGCCGCGCTCGACCTGTTGGCGGCACCTGGCTGTCGCGCCGTTTATGGTGATGAAGGTTTGCGTTGCGCCGGGTCGGAAATGGGCGCTGCGCTGCGCCCTGATCTCAACCTTGATCTGCTGCTCAGTTTGCCGGCAAGCCTGTCACGCCACTGGCTGTTCAACCGGCAGGTGTGGCTGGACATGGGGGGCTTCCGCCAGGAGGCGGGCCAGGCATTCGAGCTGGATTACATCCTGCGCCTGATCGAGTCTGCCGGCTTTGAGGGGCTGGGGCATATCAGCGAGCCGTTGTTGGTTTGTGATGCCCCGTCGCTGCGCGACTGCCCGGACGAGCGCGGGGTCATCCAGCGCCATCTGCAAGCCCGCGGTTTTGCCCAGGCGCGCGTCGAGTCTCGTCTGCCCGGGCGTTATGATCTGGACTATGGCGCCTCCGGCGACGCACCGGTCAGCATCCTGATCCTGCTCCAGGGCAACAGCACCGAGCGGGTGCAGCGTTGCATGGAAACCATTCTGGAGAAGACAACCTATCGAAACTACGAGGTGCTGCTGCTGGCGCCTGATAATGCCGGTCCGGCAGTAAACAGCTGGCTCGACAACGTTGCCCGGCTTGGCACCGATGCCATCCGTTGCCTGGGGTTCCCAGCCGGCATGGCGCCTGTGCAAATGCGCAACCAGGCTGCCGGGCAGGCCCGTGGTGATTTCCTGCTGTGGCTGGACGAAGGCGCAGCGGTGCTCGATAACGATTGGTTGCAACAGATGCTCAACCACGGCATGCGCCAGGAAGTCGGCGTGGTGGGGGCCAAACTGGTGGCGGGGGACGCTACCATCAGCCATGCCGGTTTCGTGCTCGGCCTCAATGGCCCTGTTGGCGAAGCTTTTGCCGGGCAGCCGATGGACGCGTCTGGCTATCTGCAGCGCCTGCAGGTCGACCAGAACTATGTCGCAGTCAGCGGCAAGTGCCTGCTGGTGAACAAAAGCCTGTTCCTGGAGGCGGGCGGTTTCGACGAGGCGCCCGAGTTGCAGCGCTGGACGGACATTGATCTGTGCCTGCGTCTGCACCGTGGCGGCTACCTGAATGTGTGGACGCCGCGTGTTCAGTTGCTGCTCAGTGAGGAGGCGGTTACGCCGGCCACCGCAGCAGAAGAAGATGCCTTGTATGACCGCTGGCTGCCTGTACTGGCACGCGACCCGCTGCACAACCCGAACTTCTCGCTGTCTTCAAGCAATGGCCTCGGCCTGGCGCCCTCCGGTCTGAGCTGGCGACCGTTGTCGTCCTGGAAACCGCTGCCGACGATCCTCGCCCATGCGGCGGACAGAGGAGGGTGTGGCAACTACCGGGTCATCCAGCCGCTGGATACGCTCAACCGCGAGGGGCTGGCCGAAGGGGTGGTGGCGTGGAATTATCTGGCGCCTGCCGAACTTGAGCGTTATCAGCCCGACAGCATCATCCTGCAGCGCCAGGTTGGCGACGAGCAGATTGAGCATATACGCCGGATGCATGCGTTTTCGCGGGCCTTCAAGGTCTTCGAGCTGGACGACTACCTGCCCAACCTGCCGCTCAAGAGCGTGCACAGGGCGCACATGCCCAAGGACATTCTGCGGTCCATACGTCGCGGTCTTTCCCATGTGGACCGCTTTGTCGTCTCCACGCAGCCGCTGGCCGAGGCCTTCGCCGGCGTACATGGCGATATCCGCGTGGTACCCAACACGCTGGATACCCGCTACTGGAGCGGCCTCAAGGCCCTGCGCCGGCAGTCGCGCAAACCGCGCGTCGGCTGGGCGGGTGGGGCGAGCCATACGGGCGACCTGGAAGTGATCGCGGACGTGGTCAAGGAATTGGCCAACGAGGTGGAGTGGGTGTTCTTCGGCATGTGCCCGGACAAGCTGCGGCCTTATGTTCATGAGTTCCACCCGAGTGTCTCGATTGAGCAATACCCCGCGACGCTGGCCAGGATGAACCTGGACCTGGCCCTGGCGCCGGTCGAGCAGAACCTGTTCAACGAGTGCAAGAGCAACCTGCGTTTGCTGGAGTACGGCGCCTGTGGTTTCCCGGTGATCGCCAGCGACCTGCGTTGCTACCAGGGCTACAGCGATTTGCCGGTCACACTGGTAAAGAACCGTTTCCGAGGCTGGGTAGATGCCATTCGCATGCACATCTCTGATCTGGATGCCTCGGCGAAGGCGGGCGATGCACTGCGCAATGCAGTGCTGGGCGGCTGGATGCTCGAAGGCGACAACCTGAGCAACTGGCGCAAGGCCTGGCTGCCGGACTGATACATTGTCGTAGGCCTGGATCGGCCTCTTCGCGGGCTTGCCCGCACCCACAGGTACAGCGTAGGGCTTGACTCCTATGCTGGCCCTGTGGGAGCGGGCAAGCCAGCGAAGAGGCCGGCACAGGCAATAAAAACCCCCATCCCCGGCACGGCTATTGCTACACCGCTGGCAACACACCGTTTTTATGACGGTCAGCCACGCGAGAGAGCACGATGCCCCAGGCCGCCCACGTAACCCGAGCCCCCGATCATCAGGGGCAGACCCCGATCGAGCAGGACAGCCACCAGGGTATCGAGCAAGCCTTCGCCCTGTTCAACCAGGTGTCCAGCCAACTCAGCCAGTCCTACAGCCTGCTCGAAGCCCGGGTCAGTGAACTAAAAGGCGAGCTGGCGGTGGTCAGTGCCCAGCGCATCGAAGAGCTGAGCGAAAAGGAACGCCTGGCCAACCGCCTGCAGAACCTGCTGGCCCTGCTACCCGGCGGGGTAATCGTGATCGATGGCCATGGCCTTGTACGTGAAGCCAACCCGGCTGCTTGCGAACTGCTCGGTGAACCGCTGATCGGCGAACTGTGGCGCCAGGTGATCGCCCGCAGCTTTGCGCCGCGCAAGGACGATGGCCACGAAGTCTCGCTACGCGATGGCCGTCGGCTGTCCATCGCCACCCGCTCGCTGGATGCCGAACCCGGCCAACTCGTGCTGCTCAACGACCTGACTGAAACCCGTCGCCTGCAAGACCAGCTGGCCCGCCACGAGCGCCTGTCGTCGCTGGGGCGCATGGTCGCCTCGCTGGCGCACCAGATCCGCACGCCGCTGTCGGCCGCCATGCTCTACGCCAGCCACCTCGCTGACAGCGAGCAACAGCTGAGCCCGGAAACCCGCCAGCGTTTCGCCGGTACCTTGAAGGAGCGCCTGCACGAGCTGGAGCACCAGGTGCGTGACATGCTGGTGTTCGCCCGTGGCGAGTTGCCGCTGGGTGATCGTGTTACCCCAAAAGCCCTTTTCCAGGCCCTGCAGCAGGCGGCTCAGGCGCATGTGCAGGGGCACGCCGTGCGCTGGCAGTGCGACAGCCATCTCGGTGAGCTGCTGTGCAATCGTGACACCCTGGTCGGCGCCTTGCTCAACCTGATTGAAAATGCCCTGCAGGCCAGCGACGGCCCAGCGCGCTTGAAGGTGCACCTGTTCCGTCGCGAGCGCACCCTGCATCTGTGTGTCAGTGACGCCGGCAGCGGTATCGCCGCCGAGTTGTTGGCGCGCCTTGGCGAGCCGTTTCTCACCACCAAGGCCACTGGCACCGGCCTCGGCCTGGCGGTGGTCAAGGCTGTGGTGCGTGCACACCAGGGCGCTATCAGCCTGCGTTCGAAGGTGGGCCGAGGCACCTGCGTGCGGGTAGAGCTGCCGTTGATCGACGGGCAATTGGCGGAGGGGGTGTAATGGCAATCAAGGTGCTGCTGGTCGAGGACGACCGCGTATTGCGCCAAGCGCTGGGCGATACCCTGGAAATCGGCGGTTTCGCCTACCAGGCAGTGGGCAGTGCCGAAGAAGCGCTGGAGGCGGTGGTGGATGATGCCTTCAGCCTGGTGGTCAGCGATGTGAACATGCCCGGTATGGACGGGCATCAGTTGTTGAGCCAGTTGCGCCGCCAGCAACCTCAACTGCCGGTGCTGTTGATGACGGCGCACGCCGCCGTCGAGCGTGCCGTCGAAGCAATGCGCCAAGGTGCTGCCGACTATTTGGTCAAACCGTTCGAGCCCAAGGCGCTGCTCAGCCTGGTCGAGCGGCATGCCGCCGGGCGGGTGTCCGCTGACGAGGGGCCGGTGGCCTGTGAGCCGGCCAGCCGCCAGTTGCTGGAGTTGGCCGCACGCGTGGCGCGCAGTGACTCGACCGTGCTGATTTCTGGTGAGTCCGGCACCGGCAAGGAAGTGCTGGCGCGCTACATTCACCAGCAGTCGCCGAGGGCGGCGCAGCCCTTCGTGGCCATCAACTGCGCGGCCATCCCCGACAACATGCTCGAAGCCACCCTGTTCGGCCATGAAAAGGGTGCTTTCACCGGTGCCATTGCCGCCCAGGCCGGCAAGTTCGAGCAGGCCGAAGGCGGCACCCTGCTGCTCGACGAAATCTCGGAAATGCCAATGGCCTTGCAGGCCAAGCTGCTGCGCGTGCTGCAGGAGCGCGAAGTGGAGCGGGTAGGCGGGCGCAAGCCGATCAGCCTGGACATTCGCGTGCTGGCAACCACCAACCGCGACCTGGCTGGCGAAGTGGCAGCCGGTCGCTTCCGTGAAGACCTGTTCTACCGCCTGTCAGTGTTCCCCCTGGCTTGGTGCCCGTTGCGTGAGCGCCCGGGCGACATCCTGCAACTGGCCGAGCGCCTGCTGGCCCGCCACGCGGTCAAGATGAAACACGCCCCGGTGCGCCTGTCGCCGCAGGCCCGGGCCTGCCTGCAGGCCTATGCCTGGCCGGGCAACGTGCGTGAACTGGACAACGCGCTTCAGCGGGCGCTGATCCTGCAGCAGGGTGGGGTGATCGAGGCGGCGGATTTTTGTCTGGCAGGCGCCATTCCCTTGTCGGCTGGCATAGAGCCATCACCTGAAGTAGCGGCCGAGGCCAGCGGGCTGGGCGATGACATGCGCCGCCACGAGTACCAGATGATCATCGACACCCTGCGCGCCGAGCGCGGTCGGCGCAAAGAGGCGGCCGAGCGGCTGGGCATCAGCCCGCGGACCCTGCGCTATAAGCTGGCGCAGATGCGCGATGCCGGGTTCGACGTCGAGGCCAGCCTGTTCGGCTGACACTGCGCCCGCAGAGGGCGCGATACCTGTGGGAGCGGGTTCACCCGCGAACACCGGCGCAGCCGGTGCCATATACCGAGTCGGATTCTTCGCGGGTGAACCCGCTCCCACAGGGGCTGTGTTGCCTGAACTATATAGGCTGGCACCTTTGTTGCTTTACGTAGGCTATTCGCCGCATGAGTGTCAAAAAAATGCGGCCGCAGGAGAGAGAAGGGTCATGAGCCAAGGTGTTGAATTCAATCGTCTGATGCTGGACATGCGGGCCATGCAGGCCGATGCCATGTCGCTGCCCAAGGTCACCGCCGCTCCCGAGCTGGCGCCGGGGCAGAGTACCTTTGCCGACATGCTTGGCCAGGCAATCGGCAAGGTGCATGAGACTCAGCAGGCCTCGACCCAGCTGGCCAATGCCTTCGAGATCGGCAAGAGCGGCGTCGACCTGACCGACGTGATGATCGCTTCGCAAAAGGCCAGTGTGTCGATGCAGGCCATGACCCAGGTACGCAACAAGCTGGTCCAGGCGTACCAGGACATCATGCAGATGCCGGTTTGAGGACGGACGTAGACCATGGCTGAAGCAGTCGTCGACAACCCCCCCGCCAAGACGGGCCCGGCAGCGGCCAAGCGCCCGCTGCCAGGTATGTCGTTCCTGGAAAACATCGCGCAGATGCCCATGCTGCGCCAAGTCGGCCTCATGGTCGGCCTGGCGGCCAGCGTGGCAATCGGCTTTGCCGTGGTGCTGTGGTCGCAACAACCCGATTACCGTCCGCTGTACGGCAGCCTGTCGGGCATGGACACCAAGCAGGTCATGGACACCCTGGGTGCTGCTGACATCCCCTATAACGTCGAGCCCAACTCCGGTGCTCTGCTGGTCAAGGCCGACGACCTCTCCCGTGCGCGCCTGAAACTGGCGGCCGCCGGCGTGGCGCCCAGCGATGGCAATGTCGGTTTCGAACTGCTCGACAAGGAGCAGGGGCTGGGCACCAGCCAGTTCATGGAAGCCACTCGCTACCGCCGCAGCCTGGAAGGCGAGCTGGCGCGTACTGTTTCCAGCCTGAACAACGTCAAGGCCGCACGCGTGCACCTGGCCATCCCGAAAAGCTCGGTGTTCGTGCGCGACGACCGCAAGCCTAGCGCCTCGGTACTGGTCGAGCTGTACCCGGGCCGTGCCCTGGAAGCCGGTCAGGTGTCGGCCATCGTCAACCTGGTGGCGACCAGTGTGCCGGAGCTGGACAAATCCCAGGTCACCGTGGTCGACCAGAAAGGTAACTTGCTGTCCGAGCAGCTGCAGGACTCTGCCCTGACCGAGGCCGGCAAGCAGTACGACTACAGCCGCCGCATGGAAAGCATGCTTACCCAGCGCGTGCGCAACATCTTGCAGCCTGTGCTGGGCAATGACCGATACAAGGCCGAAGTGTCTGCCGACCTGGACTTCAGTGCCGTCGAGTCGACTGCCGAGCAGTTCAACCCCGACCAGCCGGCGCTGCGCAGCGAACAGTCGGTTGACGAGCAACGCGCCAGCAGCCAGGGCCCGCAAGGTGTGCCTGGCGCGCTGAGCAACCAGCCGCCAGGCGCCGCTTCGGCACCGCAAACCACCGGTGGCGCCGCTACCCCGGCCGCAGCCATTCAGCCTGGCCAGCCGCTGGTGGATGCCAACGGCCAGCAGATCATGGACCCGGCCACCGGCCAGCCGATGCTCGCACCGTACCCGTCGGACAAACGCCAGCAAAGCACCAAGAACTTCGAGCTGGACCGCTCCATCAGCCACACCCGCCAGCAGCAGGGGCGCATGACCCGCCTGTCGGTGGCAGTGGTGGTCGACGACCAGGTCAAGATCGACCCGGCCACCGGCAACACCAGCCGTGCACCGTGGGCTGCCGAAGACCTGGCGCGCTTCACCCGCCTGGTGCAGGACGCGGTCGGCTTCGACGCCAGCCGTGGTGACAGCGTGACGGTGATCAACGTGCCATTTGCCGCCGACCGTAACGAAGAAATTGCCGATATCGCCTTCTACCAGCAGCCGTGGTTCTGGGACATCGTCAAGCAAGTGCTGGGCGTGGTGTTCATTCTGGTGCTGGTGTTTGGCGTGCTGCGGCCGGTGCTCAACAACATCACAGGGGGCGGCAAGCAGGCCGCTTCGGATAGCGACATGGAGCTGGGCGGCATGGTGGGGTTGGATGGCGAACTGGCCAACGACCGCGTCAGCCTGGGTGGCCCGACAAGCATTCTGCTGCCTAGCCCGAGCGAGGGTTACGAGGCACAGCTCAACGCAATCAAAGGCCTGGTGGCCGAAGACCCGGGCCGTGTAGCCCAGGTCGTCAAAGACTGGATCAACGCCGATGAGTGATAACCGAGCCGTTACCGCCAAGCTGAGCCGTGTCGACAAGGCGGCAATCCTGCTGCTTTCGCTGGGCGAGACCGATGCGGCCCAGGTGCTGCGCCACATGGGCCCCAAGGAAGTGCAGCGGGTGGGTGTGGCCATGGCGCAGATGGGTAATGTGCACCGTGACCAGGTCGAGCAGGTAATGAGCGAGTTCGTCGACATTGTCGGCGACCAGACCAGCCTGGGCGTGGGGTCCGATGCCTACATCCGCAAGATGCTCAACCAGGCCTTGGGCGAGGACAAGGCCAATGGCCTGGTCGACCGCATCCTGCTGGGTGGCAACACCAGTGGCCTGGACAGCCTGAAATGGATGGAACCGCGCGCGGTAGCCGACGTGATCCGCTACGAGCACCCGCAGATCCAGGCAATCGTGGTCGCTTACCTCGACCCTGACCAGGCCGGCGAAGTGCTGAGCAACTTCGACCACAAGGTGCGCCTGGACATCGTCTTGCGCGTGTCGTCGCTGAACACCGTGCAGCCGGCGGCGCTGAAAGAGTTGAACCAGATCCTCGAGAAGCAGTTCTCGGGCAACTCCAACGCCGCGCGCACCACCTTGGGCGGCATCAAGCGCGCTGCCGACATCATGAACTTCCTCGACAGCTCCGTGGAAGGTGCACTGATGGATGCGATCCGCGAAGTCGACAGCGACCTGTCGGAGCAGATCGAAGACCTGATGTTCGTCTTCAACAACCTGGCCGACGTCGACGACCGGGGTATTCAGGCGCTGCTGCGCGAAGTGTCGTCCGATGTGCTGGTGGTGTCGCTCAAGGGCGCCGACGAGCGGGTCAAGGACAAGATTTTCAAGAACATGTCCAAGCGTGCCTCCGAACTGCTGCGCGACGACCTGGAGGCCAAGGGGCCGGTGCGGGTCAGCGACGTGGAAACGGCGCAGAAGGAAATCCTCACCATCGCCCGCCGCATGGCCGAGGCCGGCGAGATCGTGCTCGGCGGCAAGGGTGCCGAGGAAATGATCTGATCCATCAGGTCAGGAAGAAATGGTGGGGCTGGTGCGGTCATTGTGGGAGCTGGCTTGCCGGCGATGAGGCCAGCCCAGGCAGAGTCGTTGCATGGCATGGGCTGCGCCCTTGATCGCCGGCAAGCCAGCTCCCACAAGGCCCTTATGGGTCGAACATGCTTGTTGAGTACTTTAAAACATGTCCAGCAAAGAACATCACCCCAGCGACCTGATCCGCGCCCGCGACCTCGAGGGCGTGGACGTGTGGACGCTGCCCAGCTTCGACCCGGAGCCAGAGCCCGTACCCGAGCCTGAGCCGGAACCCGAGCCGGTCGAGGAAGAAATCGAGGAAGTGCCGCTGGAAGAAGTCCAGCCGCTCACCCTGGAGGAGCTCGAGGCCATCCGCCAGGAAGCCTACAACGAAGGTTTCGCCACCGGCGAGCGAGAGGGCTTTCACAGCACCCAGCTCAAGGTGCGCCAAGAGGCCGAAGTGGCCCTGAAGGCCAAGCTCGACGGCCTTGAGCAACTGATGGCCAACCTGATGGAGCCGATCGCCGAGCAAGACACGCAGATCGAGAAAACCCTTGTGCACCTGGTGGCGCACATGACTCGCCAGGTGATCGGCCGCGAATTGCACAACGACTCCAGCCAGATCACCCAGGTGCTGCGCGAAGCATTGAAGCTGCTGCCCATGGGCGCGGACAATATCCGCATCCACCTCAACCCGCAGGACTTCGAGCTGGCCAAGGCCCTGCGCGAACGCCATGAAGAAAACTGGCGGCTGCTGGAAGACAGCGCGCTGCTACCGGGGGGCTGCCGTATCGAGACTGCCCATAGCCGCATCGACGCGACAATGGAAACGCGCATCGAGAAAGCCGTGGCGCAGCTGTTCGACCAGTTGCACGACCATTCCCTGCACCCGGCGGCGCCAGACATGTCGGTAGACCTGAACGCCCCCGTAGAGCGTTCGGTGGAAAGCCCTGATGCACCTTAAGCGCACCAGCTTCGGCAAACGCCTGGGCAGTTATGCCGAGGCCATCGAGCTGCCGTCCCAGCCCATCGTCGAAGGCCGCCTGCTGCGCATGGTCGGGCTCACCCTGGAGGCCGAAGGCCTGCGCGCTGCGGTGGGAAGCCGCTGCCTGGTGATCAACGACGACAGCTACCACCCGGTCCAGGTAGAAGCCGAAGTCATGGGCTTTGCCGGGCCCAAGGTGTTCCTCATGCCTGTCGGCAGCATTGTCGGTATCGCCCCCGGCGCCCGGGTGGTGCCGCTGGATGACGGCGGCCGGCTGCCCATGGGCATGAGCATGCTCGGCCGTGTGCTGGACGGCGCCGGCCGCGCGCTGGATGGCAAGGGCGGGATGAAGGCCGAGGACTGGGTGCCGATGGACGGCCCTGTGATCAACCCGCTCAACCGTGATCCCATCAGCAAGCCGCTGGACGTGGGCATCCGCAGTATCAATGGCCTGCTGACCGTCGGTCGCGGCCAGCGCCTTGGCCTGTTTGCCGGTACTGGCGTAGGTAAGTCAGTGTTGCTGGGCATGATGACCCGCTTCACCGAAGCCGAAATCATCGTGGTTGGCCTGATCGGTGAGCGGGGCCGTGAGGTGAAGGAGTTCATCGAGCACATCCTGGGTGAAGAGGGCCTCAAGCGTTCGGTAGTGGTGGCTTCGCCTGCCGACGATGCGCCGCTGATGCGCCTGCGCGCTGCCATGTATTGCACGCGCATCGCCGAGTACTTCCGCGACAAGGGCAAGAATGTGCTGTTGCTGATGGACTCGCTCACCCGTTTCGCCCAGGCCCAGCGTGAAATTGCCCTGGCCATCGGCGAGCCGCCGGCCACCCGGGGTTACCCGCCGTCTGTATTCGCCAAGCTTCCCAAGCTGGTGGAGCGGGCGGGCAATGGCGAGGCGGGTGGTGGTTCGATTACCGCGTTCTACACCGTGTTGTCCGAAGGTGATGACCAGCAGGACCCGATCGCCGACTCGGCGCGCGGTGTGCTCGACGGCCACTTCGTGCTGTCGCGCCGGCTGGCCGAAGAGGGGCATTATCCGGCCATCGACATCGAAGCCTCGATCAGCCGGGTGATGCCCCAGGTGGTCGATGCCGACCACTTGCGCCAGGCGCAGAAGTTCAAGCAATTGTGGTCGCGCCTTTCGCAAAGCCGCGACCTGATCAGCGTGGGCGCCTATGTGGCCGGCGGCGACCCGGAAACCGACCTGGCCATTGCCTTGCAATCGAAGCTGGTGGAGTTTCTGCGCCAAGGCCTGCAGGAGAATGTGGGCATGGCGCAGAGCCGCGAACAGCTGGGGGCGATCTTCACGCCCCCGGCGGGCTGATAGGCCATGGCGCTGCCCGGACGCGCTGCGCGCCTGGCGCCGGTGGTGGACATGGCCGAGGAAGCCGAGCGCAAGGCAGCCCAGCGCCTGGGGCATTTCCAGCAGCAGGTGGCCACCTCCCAGGCCAAGCTGGCCGAACTCGAACGGTTTCGTGAGGATTACCAGCTGCAGTGGATCAACCGCGGCGGGCAGGGGGTCAATGGCAGCTGGCTGGTCAACTACCAGCGTTTTCTGGGGCAGCTGGAAACGGCCATGACCCAGCAGCGCCAGAGCCTGGTGTGGCACCAGAATAACCTCAACAACGCCCGTGGCACCTGGCAGCAGGCCTATGCCCGGGTAGAGGGTTTGCGCAAGCTGGTGCAGCGCTACATGGACGAAGCCCGGCGCGCCGAAGACAAGCGTGAGCAGCGGTTGCTGGACGAACTGTCGCAGCGCTTGCCCCGGCAAAACCATTTCTGATCCTGTCTTGCACCATCAATCAGGGGGCCGCATCGCCTGCTGGAACCATGTGCTTGCCACCCATGCCATCGCCTGCTAAACCTTAATGGAGTTGCATCCGCCATCATCGAAGGAATCGCTAGCATGGCAGTCGAGACTGATTTTTCGCGGAAAGGGAATAAACTGACGATCAAGATCAAGGGGCGCTTCGATTTCGGCAAGCATCAGGAATTTCGTGACGCCTACGAACGCCAGCCCTATCGGCCCGATTCGGTAATCGTCGACCTGAAAGACACCACCTACCTCGACAGTTCTGCGCTCGGCATGCTGCTGTTGCTGAGGGACCATGCGGGCGGCGATGAGTCGGATGTGCGCGTGGTGCACGCCAGCTCCGATGTACGCAAGATCCTCGCCATCTCCAATTTCGAAAAACTGTTCGACATCAGTTGAGCGCCGACATGCCGCCCCAACAGGCGTTGACCGTGCTGGTCGCCGAAGACGGGGCCGCCGACAGAACGCTGCTGGCGCAGATCGTGCGCCGCCAAGGCCATCAGGTATTCACCGCAGAAAACGGCGAGCAGGCGGTGGCGTTGTTCGTCGAGCGGCGCCCGCAGCTGGTGCTGCTGGATGCACTGATGCCGGTGATGGATGGCTTCGAGGCTGCGCGGCAGATCAAGGCCCTGGCCGGCGAAGCGCTGGTGCCGATCATTTTCCTGACGTCGCTGAATGAGGAGGAGGGCCTGGTGCGCTGCCTGGAGGCCGGGGGCGATGACTTCATGGCCAAGCCGTACAGTGCGGTGATCCTCGGCGCCAAGATCCGCGCCATGGACCGCCTGCGCCGGCTGCAGGCTACCGTGCTGGAGCAGCGTGACCAGATTACCCGGCACCACCACCACCTGCTCAACGAGCAGCGGGTGGCCAAGGCGGTGTTCGACAAGGTGGCCCACTCCGGCTGCCTTTCTGCCCCCAACATCCGCTACCTGCAATCGCCCTATGCGCTGTTCAACGGCGACCTGATGCTGGCCGCGTTCACCCCGGCCGGTGACATGCGTGTGCTGCTTGGCGATTTCACCGGCCATGGTCTGCCAGCGGCGGTAGGGGCGATGCCGCTGGCTGAAGTGTTCTACGGCATGACCGCCAAGGGCTACGGCATGGCGCAGATCCTGCGCGAGATGAACGCCAAGCTCAAACGTATCCTGCCGGTGGACATGTTCTGCTGTGCACTGCTGCTCGACCTCAGCTTGCAGCGCGGTTCGGTCGAGGTGTGGAACGGGGGCATGCCCGATGGCTATCGCCTGTCGGTAAGTGGCCATATGCTATCATCACTGAGCTCTCGGCACCTGCCGCTGGGTATCCTGGCTGCAGAGCGTTTCGATGACAGCACTGAAGTGCTGCCCTTGGCACCGGGCGAGCGCTTGTTGCTGTTGTCGGACGGCGTGCTGGACACCGCCGATGACCAGGAACGGTTATTCGGCGTGGAGCGTTTGCGTGCGGTGTTGGCCGACAATCGCGACCCTGCGCAGCTGTTCGATGAAGTCATGCAGGCGCTGGAGCAATTTGGCGGGCACCCGCGTGATGACATCAGCCTGTGCGATATCCGCATGTTCAGCGCGGAGGAGCGGGTGCCGGCGCCGATGATCTATTCTGATAGCGGCCGTTCCAGCCCGCTGGACTGGTCGCTGGGGTTCGAGGTGCGTGGCGAGAGCCTCAAGCGCTTCAACCCGGTGCCGTATCTGGTGCAGTTGTTGCAGGAAATTCACGGCCTGCGGGCGCGCACCGGCAGCCTGCACGCGGTGCTCAGCGAGCTATATTCCAATGCGCTGGAGCATGGGGTGCTGGGCCTGGACTCACAGCTCAAGCGCGATGTGCAGGGGTTCGCCGACTATTATCAGGAGCGCGCCCGGCGGCTGGGTGCGTTGAGCGACGGTTTCGTGCGCATCGACTTCAGGGTTGAACCGCACGCCGAGGGCGGGCGTCTGATGATCGAGGTGCTCGACAGTGGCGCCGGGTTCGATGTGCAGCGTGTGCTGTCGCGGCCGTCGCTGGCGCAGGGCCTGAGCGGGCGTGGCCTGAACCTGATTCAGCGGCTGGCCAGCAATGCCCGCTGGAGCGAAGGCGGGCGTTGCGCACATGTGGAGTTCGTATGGTGAGCCACAGGTTGGCTCGGGCATAATCTGGCTTGATCAAGGAGTGAACAAGTGACTGACATGCATATTGACCACAAGGTCCTCAGTGACCTGCGTGAGGTCATGGAGGATGGCTACCTGCAGTTGGTGCAAACCTTTCTCGACGACTCTGAACGGCGCCTGAGCCAGCTGCACGCGGCCAAAAGCGCCGAAGAGCTTGGTGCGGCCGCCCACAGCTTCAAGGGCAGCAGCAGCAACATGGGCGCCATGGCCTTGGCTTGCCTGTGCCAGCAGCTGGAAGACCGCGCGCGGCAGCGACCGCTGTATGGGATCGAAGACCTGATCAACCGCATCGATCTGGAATATGTCGAGGTGCAGCACTTCTACCGCGATGAGCAGCAGCGTATTTCTGCAGGCTGATGTGTGAGTTGGCGCGAGTCTTGCTTTTATCCGGCTGGATGATCTTTCTGTTCCTGGCGCGGAGACCGCTCGATGCCTGTCGCACCCAACCCTTTGTTGCAAGCCAACGCCATTAAAAGCACCTCGCGTTCGGCCAGCGCGCAGGCGGATAAACCGCTGCAGGCGCTGGGTGACAAGGGCGACGGCTTTGGCCAGGTGATGGCCAGGCAGGGGCGTGATAAGGCCGTCGGGCAGGACGACAAGGCTGCCCCGGCCAAGGCAAAGGACAAACCTGAGGCCGCAGCGGGTGGCAAGAAAGACCCCGCCGACAAAACTGCGGTTGCCGATGACGGCAATAAATTGCCAGCTGACGACGCGGCCCAGGCCGATACCGGGCTGCGTGATGCCAGCCTGGTGGCCGGCCAGGTCACCGACGCCCAGCCCGGTGCGCAACTGATCCAGGCCCAGGCCGAGGCCGTTGCGCCGGTACTGCAGGCCGCCACGGCGCAGGTTGCTGCGCTGCCCGAAGAACCCGCTGCCGAAGAAGCCTTCGACCCCGATGCCGACCCGTTGGCCAACCTGCCAACCTTGCGGCTGGCCTTGGAGCACAGCGCCCAGGCCAAGGGTGGCACCTCGGCGCATGCGCTGGATCCGTCCCGGGCCCAGGGCGAAGATGGGCAGGCAGCCGTCAATACCTTGGCGAATCTGGTGGAAAATGCCGAGGGTGAAGCAGGTGAGCCGGGCGACAAAGCCTTTGGTGCCTTGCTTGAAGATGGCCTGAAAGACAGTAAGAGCGCCAGCAGCGACACCCGCATCGATGATTTCGCCAATCGCCTGGCCAGCCTGACCCAGGCGGCCACGGCCAAGACCGCCAACGCCGTGCCGGCCAATGCCAGCCCGTTACACCAGCCATTGCCGATGAACCAGGGTGCCTGGGCCGAGGGCCTGGTCAACCGGGTCATGTACCTGTCCAGCCAGAACCTCAAGTCGGCGGATATCCAGCTGGAGCCGGCGGAGCTGGGCCGCCTGGACATTCGCGTCAATGTTGCGACGGACCAGTCGACCCAGGTCACCTTCATCAGCGGTCACGCCGGTGTGCGTGATGCCCTCGACAGCCAGGTGCACCGCCTGCGCGAACTGTTCGCCCAGCAGGGGCTGGCCCAGCCGGATGTCAACGTGGCCGACCAGTCGCGCGGCCAGCAACAGCAGCAGGGGCAGGCGCAGGGCAGCAACCTGTCGGGGGTGGCAGCGCGCCAGGCGGAGCAGGGCGGGGGCGAGCCCGTCGAAGGCACCCGGCCTGTGGAGCAGCAGGTGGTTGTTGGCGACAGTGCGGTTGATTACTACGCCTGACCTTCATTTGCAGTGTCGGCCTCTTCGCGGGCATGCCCGCTCCCACAGGAGTTTCATCGCTTTCAAATCCTTTGCGGCACCTGTGGGAGCGGGCGTGCCCGCGAAGAAGGCAGCACCGCAAAACCTGCTGGAACCCATCGTCTGCAAAATCTGGCATAACACTTGCTCAAGCCAAGCCATCCACCTTTGAACCCCCGATGGACGACGGATTATTGGCATGGCGAAGAGCGAAGCAGTCAAAGACCCCGCCACTAAAGGCAAACTCAAACTGATCCTGCTGGCCGTCGTAGGCCTGTTGCTGGCGATCGGCCTTTCGGTGGGCGCTACCTGGTTCATCATGCACAAGAGCGATTCGGCCCCGGCCGCCGAGCCTGTGGCCGGCAACGTCAAGCCAGCAGCGATCTACGAGGCGCTGACCCCGGCATTTGTGGTGAATTTCAACCAGAACGGCCGCCAGCGCTACATGCAGCTGAGCATCACCATGCAGGCGCGCAACCAGGCCGACCTGGATGCCCTGAAGGTGCACATGCCGGTGATCCGCAACAACCTGGTGATGATGTTCTCCGGGCAGGGTTTCGACACCCTGGCCAGCAGCCCGGTCGGGCAGGAGATGTTGCGCCAGAAGGCGACCGCAGTGGTCCAGGAAGTGGCGCAGAAGGAAGTCGGCAAGCCGGTCATCGACCAGTTGCTGTTCACCAATTTCGTATTGCAGTAGGAGTCCGCAATGGCCGTACAGGACCTGCTGTCCCAGGATGAAATCGATGCCCTGTTGCACGGCGTCGACGACGGGCTGGTGCAGACCGAAAGTGCATCCGAGCCTGGCAGTATCAAAAGCTACGACCTGACCAGTCAGGACCGTATCGTGCGGGGTCGCATGCCGACCCTGGAAATGATCAACGAGCGCTTCGCCCGTTACACCCGTATCAGCATGTTCAACCTGCTGCGCCGTTCCGCCGACGTGGCCGTGGGTGGCGTACAGGTGATGAAGTTCGGCGAATACGTGCACTCGCTGTACGTGCCGACCAGCCTCAACCTGGTCAAGATCAAGCCGCTGCGCGGCACCTCGCTGTTCATCCTCGATGCCAAGCTGGTGTTCAAGCTGGTGGACAACTTCTTCGGTGGCGATGGCCGCCACGCCAAGATCGAAGGTCGCGAATTTACCCCTACCGAGCTGCGCGTGGTGCGCATGGTGCTGGACCAGTGTTTCGTCGACCTCAAGGAAGCCTGGCAGGCAATCATGCCGGTCACCTTCGAGTACATGAACTCCGAGGTCAACCCGGCCATGGCCAACATCGTCGGCCCCAGCGAGGCAGTGGTGGTGTCCACCTTCCACATCGAACTGGACGGTGGCGGCGGCGACCTGCACGTGACGATGCCGTACTCGATGATCGAGCCGGTGCGGGAAATGCTCGATGCCGGGTTCCAGTCCGACCTGGACGACCAGGACGAGCGCTGGGTCAAGGCCCTGCGCGAGGACGTGCTGGATGTGGCCGTGCCGCTGACCGCCACGGTCGCCCGCCGCCAGCTGAAGCTGCGCGACATCCTGCACATGCAGCCCGGTGACGTGATCCCGGTGGAGCTGCCCGAGCACCTGGTGCTGCGCGCCAACGGTGTGCCATCGTTCAAGGCGCGGCTGGGTTCGCACAAGGGCAACCTGGCCCTGCAGATCATCGACCCGATCGAACGCCGCTGACGGCGTGCCGGTCGCTCATAACGAATTGAATGCCTGTCGAGGAAACCATGGCTAACGAAAACGAGATCACCTCCGCAGAGGACCAGGCGCTGGCCGATGAGTGGGCTGCAGCCCTTGAGGAAACCGGCTCGGCCGGGCAGGCCGACATCGATGCGCTGCTGGGCGGTGACACCGGCAGCAGCGGCGGCGCTGGTCGCATGCCGATGGAAGAATTCGCCAGCTCGCCGAAACCGAACGAAAACGTCAGCCTCGAAGGCCCGAACCTGGACGTGATCCTGGACATCCCGGTGAACATCTCCATGGAAGTGGGTAGCACCGAGATCAATATTCGCAACCTGCTGCAACTCAACCAGGGCTCGGTGATCGAGCTGGACCGCCTGGCTGGCGAGCCGCTCGATGTGCTGGTCAATGGCACGCTGATCGCCCATGGCGAAGTGGTGGTGGTCAACGAGAAGTTCGGCATTCGCCTGACCGACGTGATCAGCCCCAGCGAACGTATCAAGAAGCTGCGCTGAGTGAAGGGCCCGATGCGCGCCATTGCGGCGTTCGCTGCACTGCTGGCCAGCCAGGCGTGCCTGGCCGCGGCCACGCCAACGGCGACCCCGGCGACGGCGCCTGGCAGCCTTGGCGGCCAGTTGGCGCAGATGGTCTTCGGCCTGCTGCTGGTGGTGGGCCTGATTTTCTTCCTGGCGTGGGTGCTGCGGCGTATGCAAAGCACGGCGGTGAAGGGCGGGCAGGTGATCGAGATCGTCGGCAGCCGGGCCATCGGCCCACGTGACCGCCTGCTGCTGGTGCAGGTGGGCAAGGAGCAGATCCTGATTGGCCACACCCCCGGCAGCATCGAGGCCTTGCATGTGCTGGCCGAACCTGTGGAAGTGCCGGCTGGCGCACGTCAGGCAACGCCGGAATTTGCCCAGCGGCTGATGGAGCTGATGGGCAAGGACCCTAAGGACAAGTTGTGATGAGCGGCCCGCTGCGTACGTTGTTGAACTCTTTATTGGGTGTGGCGCTGCTGCTGGCTGCGCCGCTCGCCCTGGCCGCCGACCCGTTGTCGATCCCGGCCATTACCCTGTCCAACGGGGCGGACGGGCAGCAGGAGTATTCGGTCAGCCTGCAGATTCTGCTGATCATGACGGCGCTCAGCTTCATCCCGGCGTTCGTCATCCTGATGACCAGCTTTACCCGCATCATCATCGTGTTCTCGATCCTGCGCCAGGCCCTGGGCCTGCAGCAGACGCCGTCGAACCAGATTCTGACCGGCATGGCGCTGTTCCTGACCATGTTCATCATGGCACCGGTGTTCGACCGGGTGAACTCGGACGCCCTGCAGCCGTACCTCAAGGAGCAGATGACCGCCCAGCAGGCCATCGACAAGGCCCAGGTGCCGCTCAAGGACTTCATGCTGGCGCAAACCCGGCAAAGCGACCTCGACCTGTTCATGCGCCTGTCCAAGCGCACCGACATTGCCGGCCCCGACCAGGTGCCGCTGACAATCCTGGTGCCGGCATTCGTCACCTCCGAGCTGAAAACCGCGTTCCAGATCGGTTTCATGATCTTCATCCCGTTCCTGATCATCGACATGGTGGTGGCGAGTGTGCTGATGGCCATGGGTATGATGATGCTGTCGCCGCTGATCATCTCGCTGCCGTTCAAGATCATGCTGTTCGTGCTGGTGGATGGCTGGGCGCTGATCATGGGTACCTTGGCCAGCAGTTTCGGCGGCGTCTGACGCCGTCAAGGAGAGCCGCCGATGACACCTGAAGTAGCTGTCGACCTGTTCCGTGATGCCCTGTGGCTGACCACCCTGATGGTCGCTGTGCTGGTGGTACCGAGCCTGTTGGTGGGGCTGGTGGTTGCGATGTTCCAGGCTGCCACCCAGATCAACGAACAGACCCTGAGCTTTTTGCCGCGTCTGCTGGTGATGCTGATCACGCTGATCGTCGCCGGGCCATGGCTGGTGCAGAAGTTCATGGAGTACATCACCACCCTCTACACCAACATCCCGCAGCTGATCGGTTGACGCGGATATGCTGGAGCTGACCGACGCGCAGATCGGCACTTGGGTTGCCACCTTCATCCTGCCGTTGTTCAGGGTGACTGCGGTGCTGATGACCATGCCGATCCTCGGCACGCGCATGCTGCCGGCGCGGGTGCGCCTGTACGTGGCGGTGGCCATTACCGTGGTGCTCGTGCCGGCGCTGCCGCCGTTGCCTGAATTCGACCCGCTGAGCCTGCGCGGCCTGTTGCTGTGCGCCGAACAGATCATCGTCGGTGCGCTGTTCGGCCTGGCCTTGCAGTTGTTGTTCCAGGCTTTCGTGATCGCCGGCCAGGTCGTCGCGGTGCAGATGGGCATGGCCTTCGCCTCGATGGTGGATCCCGCCAACGGCGTTAACGTCACGGTCATCAGCCAGTTCATGACCATGCTGGTGAGCGTGCTGTTCCTGTTGATGAACGGCCACCTGGTGGTGTTCGAGGTGCTGACCGAAAGCTTTACCACCTTGCCGGTGGGCAATGCGCTGATGGTCAACCAGTTCTGGGAGCTGGCGGGGCGGCTGGGTTGGGTATTTTCTGCCGGCCTGTTGCTGATCCTGCCGGTGATCGCTGCGTTGCTGGTGGTGAACATTGCCTTCGGCGTGATGACCCGCGCCGCGCCGCAGTTGAATATCTTCTCGATTGGCTTTCCGCTGACCCTGGTCATGGGTATGTTCATTTTCTGGGTCGGCCTGGCCGATGTGCTGTCCCACTACCAGGCATTGGCCAGCGAAGCGCTGCAATGGCTGCGTGAACTGGCGAGGGCGCGCTGAGCATGGCAGAAAGCGAGAGCGGCCAGGACAAGACAGAAGACCCCACCGACAAGCGCAAGCGCGATGCCCGCGAGAAAGGCGAGATCGCCCGCTCCAAGGAGCTGAATACGGTGGCGGTGACGCTGGCTGGCGCGGGTGGCCTGCTGGCATTCGGCGGTCATATGGCCGAGACGTTGCTGAGCATCATGCGCATGAACTTCAGCCTGACCCGCGACATCATTGTCGACGAGCGGGCCATGGGCGCCTTTCTGCTGGCCTCGGGCAAGATGGCGATATGGGCGGTGCAGCCGGTTCTGATCCTGCTGTTCGTGATTTCCTTCGTGGCACCTATTGCCCTCAGCGGCTTCCTGTTCTCTGGCAGCCTGCTGCAGCCAAAATTCAGCCGCATGAACCCGTTATCGGGGATCAAGCGCATGTTCTCGATGAATAGCCTGACTGAGCTGCTCAAGGCGCTGGCCAAGTTCTTCGTGATCTTGGTAGTCGCGGTGGTGGTGCTGTCCAACGACCGCCAGGCTTTGCTGGCGATTGCCAATGAGCCGCTGGAGCAGGCGATCATCCATAGCCTGCAGGTGGTGGGTTGGAGTGCCTTGTGGATGTCGGCCGGGCTGTTGCTGATTGCCGCGGCCGACGTGCCGTTCCAGCTGTACCAGACGCACAAGAAAATGAAGATGACCAAGCAGGAAGTGCGCGACGAGTACAAGGACAGCGAGGGCAAGCCCGAGGTCAAGCAACGCATTCGCCAGCTGCAGCGCGAGATGTCGCAGCGGCGCATGATGGCGGCGGTGCCGCAGGCCGATGTGATCATCACCAACCCGACGCACTATGCGGTGGCCCTGCAGTACGACCCGGAGAAGGGCGGGGCAGCACCATTGCTGCTGGCCAAGGGCACCGACTTCATGGCCTTGAAGATTCGGGAGATTGGCGTGGAGCACAAGATCCAGATCCTCGAATCGCCGGCGCTGGCGCGGGCGATCTACTACTCCACCGAGCCAGAGCAGGAGATCCCCGCCGGCTTGTACCTGGCCGTGGCGCAGGTGCTGGCCTATGTGTTCCAGATCCGCCAGTACCGCGCTGGCAGGGGCAAGCGGCCAGAGCCGTTGAAAGAAGACCTGCCGATCCCGCCGGACCTGCGTCGCGACAGTTGACCTCTTGTTATCCTTGAAGGCGGCGCGGTGCCTGTAGGAGCAGCCTTGCGCTGCGAAGAGGCCGGTAAGGCTGAAGTTGATCTTCTCTTGCAATGGCCTCTTCGCAGCACAAGGCTGCTCCTGCAAAAACAGCATCCTCTCCCGAGCAAAGTTGGAAGGCTTCTTGCAGAGCCACGCCCAGGCGCCCCCTGGGCGTCAAAGTTTTGCATCAAGAGGACTCGCGGTGGATCGCACTCAGTTAATCAGCAACGCCCGCAACAACCTGGCCGGTCTCGGCCGGGGCAACCTGGGCGTGCCGCTGCTGCTGCTGGTGATGTTGGCAATGATGATGTTGCCGATACCACCGTTCCTGCTCGACGTGTTCTTCACCTTCAACATCGCCCTGTCGATCGTGGTGCTGCTGGTGTGCGTGTACGCCTTGCGCCCGCTGGACTTCGCCGCATTTCCCACCATCCTGCTGGTGGCCACGCTGCTGCGCCTGGCCCTGAACGTGGCGTCCACCCGCGTGGTCATGCTGCATGGCCAGGAGGGCCACGGCGCTGCCGGTAAGGTGATCCAGGCCTTCGGCGAGGTGGTGATCGGCGGCAACTACGTGGTCGGTGCGGTGGTGTTCGCCATCCTCATGATCATCAACTTCGTGGTAGTGACCAAGGGCGCCGGGCGTATCTCCGAAGTGAGCGCGCGCTTCACCCTCGACGCCATGCCCGGCAAGCAGATGGCCATCGATGCCGACCTCAACGCCGGCTTGATCGACCAGGCCCAGGCCAAGCACCGCCGTGCCGAAGTGGCGCAAGAGGCGGAGTTCTACGGCTCGATGGACGGTGCCAGCAAGTTCGTCCGCGGTGATGCCATCGCCGGCCTGCTGATCCTGTTCATCAACCTGATCGGCGGCATGCTGATCGGCATGTTGCAGCACGGCATGAGCTTTGGCGATGCCGGCAAGGTATACGCCCTGCTGACCATCGGTGACGGTTTGGTGGCGCAATTGCCATCACTGCTGCTGTCCACCGCCGCCGCGATCATGGTCACCCGCGCCTCGGGCTCCGAGGACATGGGCAAGCTGATCAACCGGCAAATGTTCGATTCGCCCAAGGCCCTGGCGGTGTCCGGCGGGCTGATGATCGTCATGGGGCTGGTGCCGGGCATGCCGCATGTGGCCTTCCTCAGCCTTGGCCTGCTGGCCTGCGGCGGCGCCTACCTGGTGTGGAAGAAGCAGAACAAGGTCAAGCTGGAGGCGCTACAAGAGGCGCAGCGCCAGCAAGACCTGTTGCCCTCGCCGCAGCGCGCGCTTGATACCAAGGAGCTGGGCTGGGACGACGTGACGCCCATCGACATGATCGGCCTGGAAGTCGGTTACCGGCTGATCCCGCTGGTCGACCGCAACCAGGGCGGCCAGTTGCTGGCGCGGATCAAGGGTGTGCGCAAGAAGCTGTCCCAGGACCTGGGTTTCCTCATGCCCACCGTGCACATTCGTGACAACCTCGACCTGCAGCCCAGCGCCTATCGCCTGACACTGATGGGGGTGATCCTGGCCGAAGCGGAGATTTACCCGGACCGGGAGCTGGCGATCAACCCCGGGCAAGTGTTCGGCACCCTGAACGGCATTGCAGCTCGTGACCCGGCGTTTGGCCTGGAGGCGGTGTGGATCGACGTCGGCCAGCGTTCCCAGGCGCAGTCGCTGGGCTACACCGTGGTCGACGCAAGCACCGTGGTGGCCACCCACCTCAACCAGATCCTGCAGAAGCACTGCCATGAGCTGATTGGCCACGAAGAGGTTCAGCAACTGCTGCAGGTGCTGTCCAAGGCATCGCCTAAACTTGCAGAAGAGCTGGTGCCGGGTGTCATTTCCTTGTCGGGCCTGCTCAAGGTGCTGCAAGCGCTGTTGTCGGAACAGGTGCCGGTGCGCGATATTCGCAGTATTGCCGAAGCCATCGCCAACAACGCCGGCAAGAGTCAAGATACCGCCGCGCTGGTGGCGGTGGTGCGCGTCGGATTGTGTCGCGCCATCGTGCAAAGCATTGTCGGCGTTGAGTCGGAGCTGCCAGTGATTACCCTGGAGCCAAGGTTGGAACAGATTTTGCTCAATAGTCTGCAAAGGGCCGGGCAGGGTCAGGAAGATGGTGTTCTTCTGGAGCCGAGCATGGCCGAGAAGCTGCAACGTTCGCTGATCGAAGCGGCCCAGCGCCAGGAAATGCAGGGCCAGCCGGCCATCCTGCTGGTCGCCGGCCCGATCCGCGCCATGCTGTCGCGTTTCGGTCGCCTGGCTGTACCGAATTTGCATGTTCTGGCGTATCAGGAAATACCGGACAACAAGCAAGTCACCATCGTTGCCACCGTGGGCCCTAACGGCTGAGGTAGTGGATAATGCAAGTTAAGCGATTTTTCGCCGCCGATATGCGTCAGGCCATGAAACTGGTCCGTGACGAGCTGGGCGCCGATGCCGCGATCATTGGCAACCGCCGCATTGCCGGTGGTGTCGAACTGACGGCCGCGCTGGACTACAAGCTGTCCGCCCTGGCTCCGCGCGTGCCCAACGCCGAGCTGGAAGAAGAGCTGCGCAAGACCCATACGCGCATCGCCACTGCCCAGGCCGAGCTGGACCACCGCCAGGACAGCAGCGACAACAACCGCCAATTGTTTGCCGGGCAGTCGCTGACCGCCGCCGAGCCGTTGATCGAGCCGCATGTCGATGCCCCTGAGGCTGCCGCTGCGCCTGCTGCGGCGCCGGTCGATCCGCGCTTGTTCGATGCCATGCGCTCCGAGCTGTCGGGCCTGCGCGAGCTGCTGGAAGTGCAACTCGGTTCGCTGGCCTGGAGCCAGCTGCAGGGCAGCAAGCCACAGCAGGCCAACCTCTGGCGCCGGCTGCAGCGCATCGGCCTGTCCGGGCCTATCGCCCGTGAGTTGCTCGACCTCACCGCCGAGATCGAAGAGCCTCGCCAGGCCTGGCGCATGCTGCTGGCGCACCTGGCGCGGATGATCGAAATCCCCGAAATCGAACCGATCGAAGAGGGTGGGGTAATTGCCATGGTCGGCCCGGCCGGCATGGGCAAGACCACCACCCTGGCCAAGCTGGCTGCCCGCTACGTGCTCAAGTATGGCGCGCAGAACCTGGCGCTGGTGAGCATGGACAGTTTTCGTATCGGCGCCCAGGAGCAGCTCAAGACCCTGGGCCGCATCCTCAACGTGCCAGTGACCTACGTCGACCCGGGCCAGTCGCTGGCTGCGGCACTGGAACCACTGCTGCGCAAACGCGTCGTGCTGATCGATACCGCCGGCCTGCAGGCCAGCGACCCGGCACTGCGCATGCAGCTGGAAACCCTGGCCGGGCGTGGCATTGCCGCGAAGAATTACCTGGTGCTGGCTACCACCAGCCAGAAGCAAGTACTGACCGCCGCCTACCACAGCTACAAGCGCTGTGGCCTGGCCGGTTGCATCCTGACCAAACTGGATGAAACGGCAAGCCTTGGCGATGTGCTGAGCCTTGCCATCAGTCATGAACTGCCCGTGGCCTACCTCACCGATGGCCCGCGCATTCCTGACGACCTGCACCTGCCGCGTGGCCACCAATTGGTGTCCCGTGCGGTCAATGTGCAGCAGCAGGACGAGCCCAGCGAGGAGGCCATGGCCGACATGTTCGCTGATCTCTATCACAACCCCCGGCGAGCGGGTTGACCATGAAGCGTGTGCAAAGTAGCTATGCCAAGGGGTACGCAGAATTGCCCCACGTGTGGCCTGAGTCCCAGCGAGACAAGGTAAAGAACAGACATGGGTAGCATGCATCCCGTACAGGTGATCGCCGTGACCGGTGGCAAAGGTGGCGTCGGCAAGACTAACGTTTCAGTGAACTTGTCCCTGGCGCTGGCCGAGCTTGGCCGCAGGGTCATGCTGCTGGACGCCGACCTGGGCCTGGCCAACGTCGACGTGTTGCTGGGCCTTACCCCCAAACGTACCCTGGCCGATGTAATCGAGGGGCGCTGCGAGCTGCGTGACGTGATGCTGCAGGGCCCTGGCGGTGTGCGCATCGTACCGGCGGCATCGGGCACCCAGAGCATGGTGCACCTGGCCCCGGCCCAGCATGCCGGGCTGATCCAGGCGTTCAGCGAAATCGGCGACAACCTCGACGTGCTGGTGATCGACACTGCGGCGGGGATTGGCGAGTCAGTGGTCAGCTTCGTTCGCGCCGCCCAGGAAGTGCTGCTGGTGGTCTGTGACGAGCCCACCTCGATCACCGATGCCTACGCCCTGATCAAACTGCTCAACCGCGACTACGGGATGAATCGTTTCCGTGTGCTGGCCAACATGGCGCAGAGCCCGCAGGAAGGGCGCAACCTGTTCGCCAAGCTGACCAAGGTCACCGACCGCTTCCTCGACGTTGCCCTGCAGTACGTGGGCGCCGTGCCGTACGACGAGTGTGTGCGCAAGGCAGTGCAGAAGCAGCGCGCCGTCTACGAAGCCTTCCCTCGCTCCAAGTGCGCGCTGGCTTTCAAGGCGATCGCCCAGAAGGTCGACAGCTGGCCGCTGCCGGCCAATCCGCGCGGCCATCTGGAGTTCTTTGTCGAGCGTCTGGTGCAACCCACCAGCGCGGGACCCGTGCTATGAACGCCAGCGGCTTCAAGATGTACAGCCGGGCGGCGAAAGACGCCCAGTACGAGCTGATCGAACGCTACGCCCCGCTGGTCAAGCGCATTGCCTACCACCTGTTGGCGCGGTTACCGGCCAACGTGCAGGTCGAGGACCTGATCCAGGCCGGCATGATCGGCCTGCTTGAAGTGGCCAACAAATATGACGCCAGCAAAGGCGCCAGCTTTGAAACCTATGCCGGCATCCGCATCCGCGGGGCCATGCTGGACGAGGTGCGCAAGGGCGACTGGGCACCGCGTTCGGTGCACCGCAACACCCGCATGGTCAGTGACGCGATGCGTGCTGTTGAAGCCAGAACAGGCCGGGACGCTAAAGATCATGAAGTTGCTGCCGAACTCCAATTGAGTCTCGATGATTACTACGGGATCTTGAACGATACCTTGGGCAGCCGCCTGTTCAGCTTTGACGACCTGTTGCAGGACGGCGAGCACGAAGGGCTGCATGAGGATGGCGCCAGTGGCCATGTCGAACCTGCGCGTGGCCTGGAGGACGAACGCTTCCAGGCTGCCCTGACCGAGGCCATTGCCAACCTGCCGGAGCGTGAGCGCCTGGTGCTGGCGCTGTACTACGACGAAGAGCTGAACCTCAAGGAAATCGGCGAGGTGCTTGGGGTCAGCGAGTCGCGGGTCAGCCAGTTGCACAGCCAGTGTGCCGCGCGCCTGCGTAGCCGCCTGGGGGAATGGCGGGCGCGTTGAGCCCGGTGTCGTTGCAGTCGTTTTCCACGTGCGTTATCCACGTTGTACCGAATTGAATGAGTGCGTGCCCGGTAGACCGGGCGCGTTTGAGACTGCTTGGAGGTCTAATTGGACAAGAACATGAAAATCCTCATCGTTGACGACTTTTCGACGATGCGGCGGATCATCAAGAACCTGTTGCGTGACCTGGGCTTCACCAACACCGACGAAGCCGACGATGGCATCACGGCGCTGCCGATGCTGCAAAGGGGCGCCTACGACTTCCTGGTGACCGACTGGAACATGCCCGGCATGTCCGGCATCGACCTGCTGCGCAAAGTGCGTGCCGACGATCAGCTGAAGACCTTGCCAGTATTGATGGTCACCGCTGAAGCCAAGCGCGACCAGATCATCGAAGCGGCCCAGGCCGGCGTCAATGGCTATGTGGTCAAGCCGTTCACCGCTCAGGTGCTCAAAGAAAAGATCGAGAAGATCTTCGAACGCGTCAACGGCTGAGTCACGTCAGGGGGCGCGCCATGGATTCATCACAAACGTCTTTGGGGGAGTTCGAATCGACCCTGAAGAAACATGCCCAGGAGTTGGTCGAAAGCCTGGAACGGGGCCGTTTTGGCGAGGCGGTACAGCTGATTCACGAGCTGAACCAGACCCGCGATCGCGGCCTGTACCAGGAAGTGGGCAAGCTGACTCGCGAGTTGCACAGCGCTATCGTCAGCTTCCAGATCGACCCGACCATCCCGCAGGCCGAGGAGGTGTCGCAGATTACCGACGCTACCGAGCGCCTGTCGTACGTGGTCAAGCTGACCGAGGGCGCGGCCAACCGCACCATGGACCTGGTCGAGGCAAGCACCCCGGTGCTCAACGACCTGGCCAGCGAAGCCAAGGCCCTGAGCACCGACTGGCAGCGCTTCATGCGCCGCGAAGTGGCTGCGCCGGAGTTCCGTGACCTGGTCAAGCGCGTCGACAGTTTCCTGACGCACAGCGCTGAAGGTAACCGCAAGGTTGCCGGGCATCTCAATGACATTCTGCTGGCTCAGGACTATCAGGACCTGACCGGCCAGGTGATCAAGCGCGTCACCAGCCTGGTGACCGAGGTGGAAAGCAACCTGCTCAAACTGGTGCTGATGGCCAGCCAGGTCGACCGCTTTGCCGGTATCCAGCATGACCACGATCAACTGCGCGCAGAAAAAGATGCAGAAAAACATCCGACTCGGGGTGAAGGTCCGCAGATTCATGCCGATAAGCGTGAAGACGTTGTGTCCGGTCAGGACGATGTCGACGATTTGCTGTCCAGCCTGGGTTTTTAAGGAGCACGTTTGATGAGCTTCGGCGCCGATGAAGAAATCCTCCAGGATTTCCTGGTAGAAGCCGGCGAAATTCTTGAGCAACTGTCCGAGCAACTGGTCGAGCTGGAAAGCCGACCTGACGATGCCGACCTGCTCAATGCGATCTTTCGCGGTTTCCACACTGTAAAAGGGGGCGCCGGCTTCCTCCAGCTGAACGAGCTGGTGGAGTGCTGCCATATCGCCGAGAACGTGTTCGACATCCTGCGCAAAGGTGAGCGCCGGGTCGATGCGGAACTGATGGACGTGGTGCTTGAAGCACTGGATACGGTCAACAGCATGTTTGGCCAGGTGCGCGAGCGCGCCGATGTAACCCCGGCCACCCCCGAGTTGCTGGCGGCCTTGTCGCGCCTGGCCGAACCCGGTGGTGCCGAGGCCGCTGAAGCGCCTGCGCCAGCGGCAGCGGTAGCCGAGGCACCGGTTGCGGCCATGGGCCCTGCCGATGACCAGGACATCACCGACAGCGAGTTTGAACAGCTGCTCGATTCGCTCGATGCGGTCAAGGCGCAAGCCGCGGTCGATGAGCAGATGCAGGTCGAGGCTGTCAGTGGTTCAGGTGACGAAATCACCGACGCCGAGTTCGAGTCGCTGCTCGACC
Source organism: Pseudomonas sp. BN505 (assembly GCF_029873175.1). Taxonomy (NCBI): domain Bacteria; kingdom Pseudomonadati; phylum Pseudomonadota; class Gammaproteobacteria; order Pseudomonadales; family Pseudomonadaceae; genus Pseudomonas; species Pseudomonas sp. BN505. The sequence continues at coordinate 37,429 of NZ_SSOI01000070.1, read as the reverse complement.
AGTTGCACGGCAAAGGCCAGTTCAGTGTCGAAGCTGCGGTACAGCCGGTTGCCGCGCCCGCAGAAGCGGTAAGCGACGAAATTACCGACGAAGAATTCGAATCGCTGCTCGACCAGTTGCATGGCAAGGGCACGTTCCAGGCTGATGCGTTGCCTGCCGTCAAAGCACCGGCGCCGGTCGCGGTTGACAACAGCGCCGCTGGCGACGAAATCAGCGAGCACGAGTTCGAGGCCCTGCTTGACCAGTTGCACGGCAAGGGCAAGTTTGGTGGTGACGTTGCTGCGGTCGAGGCCGCGGTTGTGGCCAAGGCGCAAGCGCCTGCCCAGGCCTTGGCCGACAGCCAGCCGGCGGCCAAGCCAGCCGCTGCTGCGCCGGCGCCGGCGCCTGCGGCCGCCAGCAAGCCTGCGCCGGCCCCCCGTGCGCCTGCGCCGGCTGCCGAGAAGCATGCCGTCAGCGAAGCGGAAACCACCGTTCGCGTCGACACCGCGCGCCTGGACGAGATCATGAACATGGTCGGCGAACTGGTGCTGGTGCGTAACCGCCTGGTGCGCCTGGGCCTGAACAGCGGCGACGAGGCCATGTCCAAGGCCGTGTCCAACCTCGACGTGGTCACTGCCGACCTGCAGACTGCGGTGATGAAAACCCGCATGCAGCCGATCAAGAAAGTTTTCGGCCGCTTCCCGCGGCTGGTACGCGACCTTGCCCGCCAGCTGAAAAAAGAGATCAACCTGGAGCTGGTCGGCGAAGAAACCGACCTGGACAAGAACCTGGTCGAGGCCCTGGCCGACCCGTTGGTGCACCTGGTGCGCAACGCCGTCGACCATGGTGTCGAGATGCCCGACGAGCGTGAAGCTTCGGGCAAGGCCCGCACCGGACGCGTGGTGCTGTCGGCCGAACAGGAAGGTGACCACATCCTGTTGTCGATCTCTGACGACGGCAAGGGCATGGACCCGAACATCCTGCGTGCCAAGGCCGTGGAAAAAGGCCTGATGGACAAGGATGCCGCTGATCGCCTGAGCGAATCTGACTGCTACAACCTGATCTTCGCCCCGGGCTTCTCGACCAAGACCGAAATTTCCGATGTGTCTGGCCGTGGCGTGGGCATGGACGTGGTGAAAACCAAGATTTCCCAGCTCAACGGCTCGATCAACATCTACTCGGCCAAAGGCCAGGGCTCGAAGATCGTCATCAAGGTGCCGCTGACCCTGGCGATCATGCCCACCCTGATGGTGATGCTGGGCAACCAGGCATTCGCCTTCCCGCTGGTCAACGTCAACGAGATCTTCCACCTCGACCTGTCGCGCACCAACGTGGTCGACGGCCAGGAAGTGGTGATCGTGCGCGACAAGGCGCTGCCGCTGTTCTACCTCAAGCGCTGGCTGGTACAGGGCCAGGTGCACGAAGAGCAGCACGAGGGTCATGTAGTGATCCTGTCGGTCGGCACGCAACGCATCGGCTTTGTCGTCGATCAACTGGTTGGCCAGGAAGAAGTGGTAATCAAGCCGCTGGGCAAGATGCTGCAGGGCACCCCGGGCATGTCCGGGGCCACCATCACCGGTGACGGTCGCATTGCGTTGATTCTCGACGTCCCGAGCATGCTCAAGCGTTACGCCGCGCGGCGTATTTGATTTCGGTGGCGCACCCTGGCGGGTTGCGCCGCCTAATGGAGTGTTTATGGCAGTCAAGGTCCTGGTGGTGGATGATTCCGGTTTCTTCCGCCGCCGTGTCTCGGAAATCCTCTCCGCGGATCCGACGATCCAGGTAGTAGGTACCGCGACCAATGGCAAGGAAGCAATCGACCAGGCGCTGGCGCTCAAGCCCGATGTCATCACCATGGACTACGAAATGCCCATGATGGACGGCATCACCGCTGTGCGGCACATCATGCAGCGCTGCCCGACGCCGGTTTTGATGTTCTCCTCGCTGACCCACGAAGGCGCTCGCGTCACCCTCGACGCGCTGGATGCTGGCGCGGTGGATTACCTGCCGAAAAACTTTGAGGACATTTCGCGCAACCCCGACAAGGTCAAGCAGATGCTGTGCGAGAAGGTACATACCATTTCGCGCAGCAACCGCCGCCTCGGCAGCTATGCCAGGCCGGCGCCGGTCGCCGCCCCTGTGCCCGCCAGCAGCCCTGCGCCGGCCAGCAGCTTCGCCAGCCCGGCGCCGGCCCGCCCTGCGGCGACTGCCCGTGCAGCGGCCCCGGCGGCGTCGCACTCGCCAGCCCCCAAGCGCAAGCCTTACAAGCTGGTGGCCATCGGCACCTCCACGGGCGGCCCGGTGGCCCTGCAGCGGGTATTGACCCAGCTGCCGGCCAACTTCCCGGCGCCGATCGTGCTGATCCAGCACATGCCGGCAGCGTTCACCAAGGCCTTTGCCGAACGCCTGGACAAGCTGTGCCGCATCAACGTGAAGGAAGCCGAGGACGGTGACATGCTGCGCCCAGGCCTGGCCCTGCTGGCCCCCGGCGGCAAGCAGATGATGATCGACGGCCGTGGCACGGTGAAGATCCTGCCCGGTGACGAGCGCCTGAACTACAAGCCGTGCGTGGACATCACCTTCGGCTCGGCAGCCAAGTCGTACGGTGACAAGGTGCTGTCGGTGGTGCTCACCGGAATGGGCGCCGATGGCCGCGAAGGTGCGCGCCTGCTCAAGCAGGGCGGCAGCACCGTGTGGGCCCAGGATGAAGCCAGCTGCGTGATCTATGGCATGCCCATGGCCATCGTCAAAGCCAACCTGGCGGACGCGGTGTACAGCCTGGACGACATCGGCAAGCACCTGGTGGAGGCCTGCGTCTGATGGACGTCCTCAGCCTGATCGGCCTGATTCTCGCCTTTGTCGCCATCGTCGGTGGCAACTTCCTTGAAGGCGGCCATGCCGGCGCTCTGGTCAACGGCCCGGCGGCGCTGATCGTGCTGGGTGGCACCCTGGCGGCTGCCTTGTTGCAGTCGCCGCTGTCCTCCTTCAAGCGCGCCTTGCAGATTCTGCGCTGGATCCTGTTCCCGCCGCGGGTCGACCTGGCGGGTGGCATCGACCGCGTGGTGAACTGGAGCCTGACCGCGCGCAAGGAGGGCCTGCTGGGCCTGGAAGGGGTGGCCGACGCCGAGCCCGACCCGTATGCGCGCAAGGGCCTGCAGTTGCTGGTGGACGGTGCCGAACCAGAAGCCATCCGCAGCATCCTTGAAGTCGACTTCCTGACCCAGGAAAGCCGTGACATCCAGGCGGCCAAGGTGTTCGAGAGCATGGGCGGCTATGCGCCGACCATCGGCATCATTGGTGCGGTGATGGGCCTGATCCACGTGATGGGCAACCTGGCCGACCCCTCGCAGCTGGGCAACGGCATTGCCGTGGCCTTCGTCGCCACCATCTACGGCGTGGCCAGCGCCAACCTGATCCTGCTGCCGGTCGCCAACAAGCTCAAGGCCAACGTCATGCGCCAGTCGCGCTACCGCGAGATGCTGCTTGAAGGCTTGTTGTCGATTGCCGAGGGTGAAAACCCGCGCTCCATCGAGTTGAAGCTGCAAGGCTTCATGGAGTAACCCATGCGTCGCCGTCGTCATACCGAGGAACACGAAAACCACGAACGCTGGCTGGTGTCGTACGCCGACTTCATCACCTTGCTGTTCGCCTTTTTCGTGGTGATGTACTCGATTTCCTCGATCAACGAGGGCAAGTACAAGGTTATTTCCCAAGCCTTGCTCGGGGTGTTCAACGACCCTGAGCGCAGCATGAAACCGATCCCCATCGGCGATGAGCAGCCGTTGAGCGTGCGTCCGGCAGAGCCGCTGGTCAAAGACAGCGAGCAGACCGAAGCGGGCCTGGCAGCGACCAATGTCGACCCGCTGAAAACCATCAGCGATGACGTGCGCGACGCCTTTGGCGACCTGATCAACAGCAACCAGATGACCGTGCGCGGCAACGAGTTGTGGATCGAGATCGAGCTGAGTTCGTCATTGCTGTTCGGCAGTGGCGATGCCATGCCCAGCGACAAGGCATTTGCCATCATCGACAAGGTGGCCAGCATCCTCAAACCGTTCGCCAACCCGGTGCATGTCGAAGGCTTTACCGACAACCTGCCGATCCGCACGGCGCAGTACCCGACCAACTGGGAGCTGTCGTCGGCGCGGGCGGCGAGTATCGTACGCCTGCTGGCCATGGAAGGGGTCAACCCGGCGCGCATGGCCTCGGTGGGTTATGGCGAGTACCAGCCGGTGGCCGGCAATGACACCGCCGAAGGCCGCGCGCGTAACCGCCGGGTGGTGTTGGTGATTTCGCGCAACCTCGAAGTGCGCCGCAGCCTGACCGGCTCGGGCAGTGCTCATGCCACGCCGGATGCCGCGTTGCGCCGGGCTGGCACACAAAGTGCACCTGCAACGCCAGCAACGGTGGCGGGGCAGTAACTCGTCAATTCTCTGTCACCGTTACCCAGTTGATGAGATTGCCAAATCCCTGTGGGAGCGGGTTCACCCGCGAAGAAGGCGACACGGTGTATGGCACCGGCTACGCCGGTGTTCGCGGGTAAACCCGCTCCCACACTGATTGCACACGCTTCCAAGTGTTGAGCAAGGCAGTAGTTTCTACAGTGTCCCTGCCAAATCAATAGATAGAGTTTGCTTGATGAGAGTCTGGGCAGTAGCCAATCAAAAAGGTGGCGTCGGCAAGACCACCACAACCATCGCCCTGGCTGGCCTGCTGGCTGAGGCAGGCAAGCGCGTGGTCGTTGTCGACCTCGATCCGCACGGTTCGATGACCAGCTATTTCGGGCACAACCCCGATGCGCTGGAGCACAGCTGCTACGACCTGTTCCTGCACAAGGGCGCAGTGCCGGACGGCCTGCCCGGGCAGTTGCTGCTGCCCACCAGCGATGAGCGCATTTCGCTGTTGCCGTCGAGCACCGCACTGGCCGTGCTGGAGCGTCAGTCGCCGGGGCAGAATGGCCTGGGCCTGGTGATCGCCAAGAGTCTGGCGCAGCTGTGGCAGGATTTCGACTATGCCGTGATCGACAGCCCACCCTTGCTGGGCGTGCTGATGGTCAATGCCCTGGCCGCCAGCCAGCAGTTGGTGATCCCGGTGCAGACCGAGTTTTTGGCGGTGAAGGGCCTGGAACGCATGGTCGGTACCCTTGCCATGATCAACCGCTCGCGCAAGCAGGCGCTGCCGTACCAGATTGTGCCCACGCTGTTCGACCGCCGCACCCAGGCCTCGCTGGGCACACTCAAGCTGCTGCGTGACACCTATGGCCAACAGGTGTGGCAGGGCTATATTCCGGTGGATACGCGCCTGCGCGATGCCAGCCGCAAGGGCGTCACGCCCTCGCAGTTCGACAGCAAGAGCCGCGGGTTGATTGCTTACCGGGCGCTGCTCAAGCACCTGCTGACCTACAAGACTGCAGTGCAGGTGGCCTGATGACCCAGACCCGACACACCAGCACCCGGCCGCAGATGGCCTTGCAGTCGTACCTCGATGGCCTGCTGCAGGAAGCCACCGAGGCCGAAGACCTGTTTGAGCCGCCAGCCTCGGCGGACGCGTTCGCCGAGGCGGTGCGTGAGGAACAGGCACGTGATGCCCGTCAGCTGGCCCAACCGGTACCCGCCGAAGCCCCTGCCAGCCTTGCCCCACGGCCGTTTGCTGAACCCAGGCTGGCGGTGCTGCCCAGCGTCGTGCCAGTAGAGGCGCCGGTGGTGACGGTGGTCGAGCAGGAGGTGCTCGCCGAGGCCGCCATTCCGGTTCTGGTCGAAGAACAAACCGTGGAACCCGCAGTGCCGCTGGTCGATGTGCACCTGCCAGCGCCCAATTTACCGGTGCCCCCGGCGACCGTCGACGGTCGCCCGGTGTGGGCGGCGGAGCCGTTCGAGTGCCTGCTGTTCGACGTCGCCGGCCTGACCCTGGCGGTGCCGTTGGTGTGCCTGGGCTCGATCTACAACCTGGCCGGCCAGGAGCTGACGCCGCTGTTCGGCCAGCCTGACTGGTTCCTGGGTATTTTGACCTGCCAGGCCGGTAACCTGAAGGTGCTGGACACTGCGCGTTGGGTAATGCCCGACCGCTACCGCGACGATTTCCGTCAAGGCCTGAATTACGTGATTTCCGTGCAAGGCTACGAATGGGGACTGGCCGTGCATCAGGTCAGCCGCTCGTTGCGCCTGGACCCGTCCGAGATCAAGTGGCGTAGCCAGCGCGGCCAGCGCCCGTGGTTGGCCGGCACGGTGATTGAACACATGTGTGCACTGCTCGACGTCGCCGCACTGGCCGAGTTGATCGCCAGCGGCGCGGTCAAGCAGATGCACGCCAAACAGAAATGACACAGAACACAACCGCCAAACAGCGGATTTTGAGGGTAGGGGAATGAAAAAGTCGTCTGCACAAGGTTCCGAAGATCCGATCCTGCAGTGGGTTACCTTTCGTCTGGACAACGAGTCCTACGGCATCAACGTGATGCAGGTACAGGAAGTGCTGCGCTACACCGAGATCGCCCCGGTACCGGGCGCTCCAAGCTACGTGCTGGGCATCATCAACCTGCGCGGCAATGTGGTGACCGTGATTGACACCCGTCAGCGTTTTGGCCTGATGCCGACCGAAGTCACCGACAACACCCGCATCGTCATCATCGAAGCCGACAAGCAAGTCGTCGGCATTCTGGTCGACAGCGTGGCCGAAGTGGTTTACCTGCGCCAGTCCGAAATCGAAACCGCACCGAACGTGGGTAACGAAGAGTCGGCCAAGTTCATCCAGGGCGTGTGCAACAAGAATGGCGAACTGCTGATCCTGGTCGAGCTGGACAAGATGATGACCGAGGAAGAGTGGTCCGAGCTGGAGAATATCTGAGTTGATCCTACAGGTTGCTGTCATCTTCCTGGCGCTGGTCTGGGCGCTGAGCCTGTGGTTCTTCCTCAACTACAGCAAGCGCCAGCGCGAGCTGGCTGCGCAGCAAGCCGAGGGCGATGCGCTGCGTGACCAGCGCATCAAGGACCTGGCCAAGCGCCTGGACGACTACCAGAACGGTACCGTGCGCATGGGCGAGGCGCTGCACGAACTGAGCGTGACGATGGCCCCGCTGCCTGACAGGCTCCAGCAGTTGGAGCAGCGCGACCCCAACAACGTCACCTTCTCCCAGGCGGCCAAGCTGGTTGGCATGGGCGCCAGCGTGGCCGAGCTGACCGAAAGCTGTGGGCTGACCCAGGCCGAGGCGGAGCTGATGAGCAAGCTGCACCGCAGCGGCTGACCTCGGTTACAGGCCTGCCTGGGCGCACCGGAGCAGGGGCTGATCCTGTATCGCGCTGCGGGTCAGGTAACTCAGGACGCCGACCTCAGGGTTTGCCCCAAGAGTGGTAGTTGCCGATGGTTGCCACGCTACCCAGTGCCTGGTCGTTTTTGCGCGCCTGGGCAATGGGGAAGGCCAGGTTTTCCGTGAGGGCGCGATAAGTGGTCTGCGGAATCGACTCCAGCTTGCTTAGTTGCCGCAGGAACTGCAGCCTGGGTAGATGCCCAGCAACTACATCGTTGAGCAAGCCAGGCCCGGTCATCCTGCTCAATTCCTTGGCGTAGGCTGCGTAACCGTGGGTGCCTGCCAGTGGCCTGATGTCGTAGAACGATAGATTGCTGCGGTAGCGTGCATCCATCTCTGCAGAAATTGCGCGCAGGGTCGGGTTGTTGGCATGGCTGCCGATCATGTTGCTGTTGTAGTCACAATGCATGCCCAGCAGCTCGTTGTTCACCGGGCTGCCGAGGACCAGGCCATCAGGCGTGGTTTTCAAGGCTACCGAGCTGATCATGGCGAAGCTGTCGGGGTTGTCTTCGAAGCTGCGCAGCGTGTCGTCGACGTCCATGTAGATTCCGCCCTCCGAATGGAGTAACGGGTAGCGCAGTATGTCGGAGGCAGACGAGAAGTTTGCCCCGTTACTGTCCAGTGCCTGGCGGTACTGATGGTAGAAGTCGGTTTGCTCGAAGGCCGCGTAGAAGGGCTGCTCTTCCAGAGTTTTGATCTGAACGTTCGAAGCAGCGGTCAGCTTTGCGCGGTTTTTCATGAAGGCTTTAGGGTTGGACTTCGACAGGTAGAACTCATAAGTAAAGCCCGTACCCTCAAGGCGTTTTGCATTGCTCGTGATGTTCTCCACCAGCTCATCCGGGATGCTCTTGCCACCGACCCAGATGCTGAGGATTTTCTTGGGCAGTGGGGTTACTTCCGAGCTGTTGACCACAGGCACGCTGAGCGGCAGTTGCAGGTCGACGTCCATGTTACGTAGCGTGTACATGCGCGTTGCATCGCTGGCGCCACGCGTGGCCGGGTTGACCTGATACAGGTCGCGCGTGCCCGCGTTTACCTGGTAGTAATTCGGCAGTACTTCGTTGGCATCCTCCTGGAGGATGAAGGCATCGTTTTCAGTGTCATACAGTACCTGGACTTCGCTGCCGTCCTTGAGCGCCAGCAGCGGGTTGGTACCCGTTGCCCGATTCAAGGGTCCCCTGGCAATCCGCGTGGCTTCTACAGGTGGCTCGGCTGGCACGAAAAAGTCTGCCAGTATTTCTTCAGGTAGCCGGGGAGGGCTGTTGGGCCCCAGCGGGTAGCCCCATTGATCGTTAAGACGCGTGGGCAGGACGAAGCGCGAGCTTTTGCCTGGGAACAGCATTCGCAGGCCGTCTGCAGGGAGCAAGGCCAGTGGGGCGGCATTAAGCAGGCCGAAGGCGATGTTGCTCACACCAGCGTCCTTGTCTGCAAGGGTCTTGCCGTTGATCGCCTGATCGAGCCCGAGGCCAAATTGCGCGACACCGCCGGCTGCCAGCAGCGGGATCAGCTCGGGAACCACCAGCGCCAGCGGTGCCAGCAGGTTGATCGACGCCACCAGGTAGCCGCGCCAGCGAGCCTTGGTCACCTGCGCATCGCTGGTGATGATGAAATCGGCATCGGCATAGCTGCGCTCGCGCTGGCGTTGGGTGAGGGCTGTGAACAGATCACCTGCGAGCAACGGGCTGTAGTGGTCGGCCTTGTAGTTGATGTACTCGCGGGGGGGCCAGGGGCTGTCGACGGTGAAGCCTGCGCGGTTGGGCGATCGGTGGTGAAAACCGGGGTAGGCGCCAAGGCCCGCCAGCGCGGTATCCAGCCCACTGAAGTCCAGGCCATCGGGGGTGTCGGCCAGTTTGAAGTACTGGCGCAGGCGCAGGCGTTTTTCGTCGTCGCGGCACTGTTCGGCGAACCAGTCTTGCATGGCAGCCATACCGTCGAACTCATGCAAGGGCGATGCATTGCCTGGCAGGTACAGCAGTACTTTTGGCTGTGCCTCGTCTGTGATGCAGATCAGGTCGGTGGCTGCGTAGCCGTATACGTTCAAAGGCCTTGCCTGCAAACCGGGTGCTTTTGCCATCAGCCCCGCCACTTGCCACGCCATCTGGCGGCCTGCATCGCTCAACGAGCCTTCCTGGACCTGCTTGTTGCAGGCGGCCATGAAGCTGATCTGCATTGACTGCCGGTGGGTTTGTTCAGCCTGTTGCCAGTAATTGTCGAGCATGCCCACGAAGCGGGTGTGAAAGTGCAGGTCCCAGATGAACTGCTGCATGGCCTCGACGTCGACCGGCAGGTGTGTGCTGCTGTCGTAGCGGGCCGGGGTCGTGCGCCGGAACAGGCCGTTGAACACCGAGAAGCGGGCGCTGTTGTCAAACACCCCAGGTTCGGGCAGGCGCTCGACGATGGTCAGCGGGCCATCTGGCAACGTGCCTGCCCAGTGGCCAGGGAGCAACTGGCCGATCAGGTTCTTGGCTGTTTCACCCTGCCAGTCTGAAAGCGTCGCTTGGGTAAGTGAAAGGCGTTGGACGATGACTGCCTGATTGCCACGGTAGTGCAGGGTGACTACGTCGGTCTGGTCGGGGTCAAGGTGATGGCCCTGCTGCGTCAGCCATTGGTGGATCGCACGGCTGGCTTCGCGGTCAGGGCGGGGGATATGGCTCAGGTGGTCGCGAACGTACTGCACGGCGGCGGAGTTGATGCGGCTTGTGGACATGGTGTTCACCTTGCTCATTGACGGGAATGGCAAGGCTGAACGGCTGACGCCGACGGCGGTGTTAGATAACTACCGGTGGTTTGCCGGCGGCAGCAGTGCAGTGACCGGAGTGATGTCGCGCGGCGCCTCGGGTTCGTCGCTGAAACCGGCGGGCACCTTGCCCCGCAGTTGCCAGGCGAAGGCAATGATCTCGGCAATGGTCAGGTACAGTGCCTCCGGGATCTGTTCGCCGAGTTCCAGGCGTGCCAGCAGGCGCACCAGTTCGGCGTTTTCGTAGATCGGCACCTCATGCTCGCGGGCCAGGGCCAGTATGGCCTCGGCCAGCGCATCGTCACCTTTGGCGCTGAGGGTTGGGGCCTGCTGGCCGTCGTAGGTCAGGGCAATGGCCTGGCGGGGTGGTTTCTGTGTCATGCGTTTTCGTCTACCCAGCGTTGCTCAACCCGTGTGCGCGGGCCTTGAGGGGGGATGCCCGGGTGGCATTCCAGGTCGCCAACCTCCAGGCCGCGCTCCAGCAGGCGCTGGCGCAAGGCACCGAGCTGGCTGTCGATCAGCTTTGCGGTTTGTTCGCGCTCTGCCCACAGGTGCCCGCTCAGGCGGCCTTGGCTGAACTGCGCCTGTACTTGCAGTGGACCGAGAGGTGAAAGGTCGAAGGCCAGCTCAATGCGCCACAGGGCTTGCAAAGGGTCCTGTGCTTCGTGTTGGCGGTCTGCCTGCTGTTGCGGGGTTTCTTCACGCTGCAGTTTGACCTGCAATGGGATGAACTCCTGGCCGTGGCGGATCGGCACTTCGGTTTGCCAGGTGGTCTGCAGATTGCCGTTTTCCAGCGTGCCGGTTTGTTGCAGGCTGCTCATGGCATGGCTTTGCAGGCGCGAGATGGCCGCAGCGGCCAGGCGCAGCAGTTGTTGCAGGTCGCCTTCGTCTTCCATGGCCTTCAGCAGGCGCGAGGGCAGGGGGAATGCCCCTGGCTGCGGCTTGGGGCTGACCCGTTCGAGCATGCCCAGTGCGCTGCGGGCCAGCGCCGGCATGGTCACGGCCAGGCTGGCGGGCGCGAGGTCGGGCGTGCCGGGTGTGCTGGCCGGGGCCTGAGTGATCAGGCGCAGCAGGTGGGCCTTCAGGTCTGTGGCCACGCTGGCAGGAAAGCCGCCCAGCAGTTTCGCTTCAAGGAAAGTGCCACTGTTGTTCAGGGCCTGGGCCACGGCCTTGGGGTTGCCCAGCTGGCGGGCGTCTGGCAGCCCGGCCAGCAGGCGCTCGGCGCTGGCACGCAGGTCGCCATCGACGCCCGGGTCGCGGGTGAGCTGTTGCAGGGCGTTGAGCAGGCCGGGCAGCGAGGCCTGGCGGTTTTGCTGGGTCAGCAGTTGCTGGGCAATGCTGAGCTGGTCCTGTCTGCCGCTAAGCGGGACAAAGCGCAGCGACTGGTCGCCCTGCACCAGTGCGCTGAGCAGGCTGCCAATGGCCAGTGGGCGCGGGCTGTCGATGCTCAGGGTGGAGCCGGCCTGGGCAGTGTTGAGCAGGCTGACCAGCGCCCGGTAGCTCGCCGGTTGCCCAGGCGCCTGGGCCAATGCCTGGTTGGTCAGGACCTTGCCTTGCAGCAGGGTGCCGACGGGCACTTTGCTGGTGTCCAGGCGAGTGAGGGTGGTGATCTGGCTGGCGTTGGCCTGCTGCAGCATGATTGCCAGGCGGTTGCTTTCGGTCTGGCTCACAGTGACCTGGCTGCCTTGGGGCAAGGGCTGGCTGGCGCTGGCTTGCAGTTGGGTCTGTACGCCGTTGGCCTGTATCAACCGCAGCACCAGCTGGAAGTCCTGGCCCGTCTGGCGCAACGACACGACCTCGGCCTGCGCGGTCTCGCCGGGTGCCAGCAGGCCAGGCTGCGCCTGGATCAGGCGCAGCAGTTCGCCGGTCATGCCCGCCTTCATGGCTTGGCTGTTGATCGCGGTTTGTGCGCCGAGACTATTGATTTCAGTCATGATTGTATACAACCTGTCGGACCCGGCCTCTTGGCAGCGCGGTGGCGCGTGTAATAATGCCGACCGCCCGTGGTTGCCAGTATAACGGCAGCGCGCGGGGCGACTTGAGACACAAGGGTTCTGGAGCGGCGTCGCCTGCTTCGCGGGCTTGCCCGCGAAACAGGCGACGCCGGCCCGAAGCCCTACAAAGATAAGGCGAAACCGTGACCCTTCACCTCCAAGCTGCGGGCCTGGCCTGCGAGCGCGACTGGCGCCTGCTGTTCGAGCAGCTCGATTTCGAGCTGGGCGCCGGCGACATGCTGCAGATCAGCGGCCCCAACGGCAGCGGCAAGACCAGTTTGCTGCGGCTGTTGGCCGGGTTGATGCAACCCACCGCCGGGCAGATATTGCTGGGCGGCAAGCCCCTGGCCGAGCAGCGCCATGCCCTGGCCAGCATTCTGCTGTGGATCGGTCACGCTGCGGGCATCAAGGACCTGCTCACCGCCGAGGAAAACCTCACCTGGCTGTGCGCCCTGCACCAGCAGGCCAGCCGCGAGGCGATCTGGGCGGCGCTGGCGGCGGTCGGTTTGCGCGGTTTCGAAGACGTACCCTGCCATACCCTGTCGGCCGGCCAGCAGCGCCGCGTGGCCCTGGCCCGGCTGCACCTGGCCAGCCCGCCGCTGTGGATTCTCGACGAGCCGTTCACTGCCCTGGACAAGCAAGGTGTAGCGCAGCTCGAAGCGCACCTGGCGGCGCACTGCGAGCAGGGCGGCACGGTGGTGCTGACCACCCACCATACGCTGGAACGCAAGCCCTCCGGTTACCGTGAACTGAACCTGGGGCAATGGGCGGCATGAGCGTATTCATCCTGTTGTTGCGTCGCGAAGCGCGCCTGCTGTTCCGTCGCCCTGCCGAGCTGGCCAACCCGCTGGTGTTCTTCGCCATCGTCGTGGCCATGTTCCCGCTGGCAGTCGGCCCGGAAAGCCAATTGTTGCAAACCTTGTCGCCGGGCCTGGTCTGGGTAGCGGCGCTGCTGGCAGTGCTGCTGTCGCTGGACGGCTTGTTCCGCAGCGATTTCGAGGATGGCTCGCTGGAACAGTGGGTGCTGTCGCCGCACCCGCTGGCGCTGCTGGTGCTGGCCAAGGTGCTGGCGCACTGGATCTTTTCCGGGCTGGCGCTGGTATTGTTGGCGCCGCTACTGGCGCTGATGCTGGGGCTGCCGAGCCATTGCCTGCCGGTGCTGCTCGGCTCCCTGCTGCTGGGCACACCGGTCCTGAGCCTGCTGGGCGCGGTAGGTGCGGCGCTGACAGTCGGTCTGAAGCGCGGTGGTTTGTTACTGGCGTTGCTGATTCTGCCGTTGTATATCCCTGTATTGATCCTGGGCAGTGGTGCGTTGCAAGCGGCGTTGCAAAATATGCCCGCAACCGGCCACCTGCTCTGGCTCGCCAGCCTGACGGCCCTGGCCGTTACCCTGGCACCCTTTGCGATAGCGGCCGGCCTGAAGATCAGCGTCGGCGAATAACGAGTCCCGGGCTTTCAAGCCCGGCAAATACCCTGGATGTACCCTGATGAAAATAAGCTGGACGTGGTTCCACAAGCTGGGCTCCCCGAAATGGTTCTATGCCATCAGCGGCCGTATGCTGCCATGGCTGGCCGGCGCTGCCGTGCTCCTGTTGCTGGTCGGTATCACCTGGGGCCTGGCGTTTGCCCCCCAGGACTACCAGCAAGGCAACAGCTTCCGCATCATCTACATTCATGTGCCGGCGGCGATGCTGGCGCAGTCCTGCTACGTGCTGCTGGCGGTCGCCGGGGTGGTGGGGCTGGTGTGGAAGATGAAACTGGCCGACGTCGCCCTGCAATGTGCTGCGCCCATCGGCGCCTGGATGACCGCCGTGGCGCTGGTTACCGGCGCCATCTGGGGCAAGCCGACCTGGGGCAGTTGGTGGGTGTGGGACGCCCGCCTTACGTCCATGCTCATCCTGCTGTTCCTGTACTTCGGCATTATTGCGCTGGGCCAGGCAATCAGTAATCGTGACAGTGCGTCCAAGGCCTGTGCGGTGCTGGCGATTGTCGGCGTGGTCAACATCCCGATCATCAAGTACTCGGTGGAGTGGTGGAACACCCTGCATCAGGGCGCGACCTTCACCCTGACCGAAAAACCGGCGATGCCCGCAGAAATGTGGTTGCCGCTGCTGTGCACGGCGTTGGGTTTTTACTGTTTCTTCGGCGCTGTGCTGTTGCTTCGCATGCGCCTTGAAGTGCTCAAGCGCGAGGCGCGCGCCAGTTGGGTCAGGGACGAAGTGTTGAACAGCCTGGGGCGGAGGAGCGCACAATGAGCTTTGCCACCTTCGGTGATTTTCTCGCCATGGGCCACCATGGCCTGTACGTGTGGTCGGCCTATGGCATCTGCCTGGCGGTGCTGGCGCTGAATGTCGCTGCGCCGCTGTTGGCCCGCCGTCGCTACCTGCAAGAAGAGGCGCGCCGTTTGCGCCGGGAGAACAACCAGTGAATCCGCAGCGCAAGAAACGCCTGTTGCTCATCGTCGGCCTGCTGGTCGGCGTCGGGGTTGCCGTCGGCTTTGCCTTGAGCGCATTGCAGCAGAACATCAACCTGTTCTACACACCGACCCAGATCGCCAACGGCGAAGCGCCGCTGGACACCCGCATCCGTGCTGGCGGCATGGTCGAGAAGGGCTCGGTGCAGCGCTCGTCCGACTCGCTGGATGTGCGCTTTGTGGTCACCGACTTCAACAAGTCGGTGCCAATCACCTACCGCGGCATCCTGCCCGACCTGTTCCGCGAAGGGCAGGGCATCGTCGCCTTGGGCAAGGTCAACGCCGACGGCGTAGTGGTGGCCGATGAAGTACTGGCCAAGCACGATGAGAAGTACATGCCGCCCGAGGTCACCAAGGCCCTGAAGGAAAGCGGCCAGGCTGCCACCGGTACGGAGGCCAAGCCATGAATGCGGCACTGGTAATCCCTGAACTCGGCCAGCTGGCGATGATTCTGGCCATCTGCTTTGCCGCCGTGCAGGCCAGTGTGCCGCTGCTCGGCGCCTGGCGTGGCGACAGCCTGTGGATGAGCCTGGCGCGCCCGGCGGCGTGGGGGCAATTCGCCTTCCTGGCTTTTGCCTTCGCCTGTTTGACCCATGCCTTCATGACCGACAACTTCTCCGTCGCCTATGTGGCCAGCAACTCCAACAGCGCCTTGCCGTGGTACTACAAGTTCAGCGCCGTATGGGGCGCCCACGAAGGTTCGTTGCTGCTGTGGGCGTTTATCCTGGGCGGCTGGACCTTTGCCGTGTCGGTGTTCTCGCGTCAGTTGCCGCAGGTGATGCTGGCCCGCGTGCTGGCGGTGATGGGCATGATCAGCGTCGGCTTCCTGAGCTTCCTGATCATCACCTCCAACCCGTTCCAGCGCCTGCTGCCGCAAGTGCCCACCGACGGCCGCGACCTCAACCCGCTGCTGCAGGACTTCGGCCTGATCGTTCACCCGCCGATGCTGTACATGGGCTACGTGGGCTTCTCGGTGGCCTTTGCCTTCGCCATTGCCGCCTTGCTCGGCGGCCGCCTGGACGCTGCCTGGGCGCGCTGGTCGCGGCCCTGGACCATCGTCGCCTGGGCCTTCCTGGGGGTTGGCATCACCCTGGGCTCGTGGTGGGCCTATTATGAGCTGGGCTGGGGTGGCTGGTGGTTCTGGGACCCGGTGGAAAACGCCTCGTTCATGCCCTGGCTGGTGGGCACGGCGCTGATCCACTCGCTGGCGGTGACCGAAAAGCGTGGGGTGTTCAAGAGCTGGACCGTGTTGTTGGCAATTGCCGCATTCTCGCTGAGCCTGCTGGGTACCTTCCTGGTGCGCTCCGGCGTGCTGACCTCGGTGCACGCGTTTGCCGCAGACCCGTCGCGGGGCATTTTCATCCTGTTCTTCCTGTTGTTCGTGGTCGGTGGTTCGCTCACCCTGTTCGCCCTGCGCGCACCGGTGGTCAAGAGCCAGGTCGGCTTCGCCCTGTGGTCCCGCGAGACGCTGCTGCTGGCCAACAACCTGGTGCTGGTGGTGGCCGCGTCGATGATTCTGCTCGGCACGCTGTACCCGCTGGTGCTTGATGCCCTGACCGGGGCCAAGCTGTCGGTGGGTCCGCCGTATTTCGATGCCTTGTTCCTGCCGCTGATGGCACTTCTGATGGTGGTAATGAGCGTGGGCGTGCTGGTGCGCTGGAAGGACACCCCAGGCAAATGGCTGGTCAGCATGATCACCCCGGTGCTGATCGGCAGTGCCATCCTTGCCCCGGTTGCCGGTTTTATCGTTGACGACTTCGACTGGCCGACCCTGACCGCCTTCGCTCTGGCGGCCTGGGTGGTACTCGGCGGGCTGCGCGACATCCTCGACAAGACCCGTCACAAAGGCCTGCTCAAGGGCCTGCCTGGCCTGGGGCGCAGCTACTGGGGCATGCAACTGGCACACCTGGGCCTGGCGGTGTGTGCGCTGGGCGTGGTGCTGTCGAGCAACAACAGCGCCGAACGCGACCTGCGTATGGCCCCGGGCGAAAGCGTGGAGCTGGGTGGGTATCACTTCCTGTTCCAGGGCGCCAAGCACTTCGAGGGGCCGAACTTCATTTCCGACAAAGGTACCGTCGTGGTCAGCCGTGATGGCCGTGAAGTGACTACCCTGCACCCGGAAAAGCGCCTGTACACCGTGCAGCAGTCGATGATGACCGAAGCTGGCATCGATGCCGGCTTTACCCGCGACCTGTACGTTGCCCTGGGCGAGCCGCTGGAAAACGGCGCCTGGGCGGTGCGTGTGCACATCAAGCCTTATGTCCGCTGGATCTGGCTGGGCGGTCTGCTGACCGGCCTGGGCGGGTTGCTGGCGGCACTCGACCGGCGCTACCGCGTCAAGGTCAAGACCCGGGTGCGTGATGCCCTGGGCGTGTCTGGAGCAGCTGCATGAAGCGTTGGATCATGGTAGTCCCCCTCGCAGTGTTCCTGCTGGTGGCGGTGTTCCTCTACAAGGGGCTGTTTCTCAAGCCCGACGAGTTGCCGTCGGCAATGATCGGCAAACCGTTCCCGGTGTTTTCCCTGGCTTCGACCCAGGGCGACCGCACCTTGACCCAGGCCGACTTGCAGGGGCGCCCGGCACTGGTCAACGTGTGGGCCACCTGGTGCCCGTCGTGCAAGGTCGAGCACCCGTACCTGAACCAGCTGGCGCAGCAGGGCGTGGTGATCCACGGGGTCAACTACAAGGACGACAACGCCGCCGCGCAGAAATGGCTGGCCGAGTTCCACAACCCCTACCAGCTGGACATCCGTGACGAGCAGGGCAGCCTGGGCCTGGACCTTGGGGTGTACGGCGCGCCGGAAACCTTCCTGATCGACGCCAAGGGCATCATCCGCTACAAGCACGTGGGCATTGTCGATGCAACTGTCTGGCGTGAGCAGCTGGCGCCGCTGTACCAGGGCCTGGTCGACGAGGCCAGGCCATGAGGCGCTGGCTGGCAGCTGCCGTGCTGGGCATGAGCCTGGCCGGCGTGGCCAAGGCGGCCATCGACACGTACCAGTTCCGCGACGACGCCGAGCGCGAACGCTACCAGCAGTTGACCAAGGAACTGCGTTGCCCCAAGTGCCAGAACCAGGACATTGCCGACTCCAACGCGCCGATCGCTGCCGACCTGCGCCGCGAGATCTTCCGCATGCTTGGCGAAGGCAAGAGCAACCAGCAGATCGTCGACTTCATGGTCGACCGCTATGGTGACTTTGTGCGCTACAAACCGGCACTCAGCGGGCGTACCTGGCTGTTGTGGTTCGGGCCGGGCATCCTGTTGGTCGGTGGTTTTGCGGTGCTGGCGGTGATCGTGCGCCGACGCCGTGGTACGGCTTTGCCGGGCAATAATGAGCTTTCCGTCGAAGAACGCGAGCGACTCGCCAAACTGCTGGAAAAAGAACAGACCCATGACTGAATTCTGGCTTAGCGCGGGCCTGCTGCTGCTCGCCGCCCTCAGCTTTTTGCTGATCCCGATCCTGCGTGGCCGTGGCCGCCAGCAGGAAGAAGACCGTACCGCCCTGAACGTGGCCCTGTACCAGGAACGCGTTGCCGAACTGGCTGCCCAGCAGGCTGCCGGTGTGCTCGATACGGCGCAGTTGACCAAGGGCCGTGACGAGGCTGCCCGTGAGCTGCTGGCCGATACCGAAGGCGCCGAAGCCCCGCGCCAGGGCCATCTGGGCAAAGCCCTGCCGCTGCTGGCTGCAGTGCTGGTACCGCTGATGGCGTTGGGGCTTTACCTGCATTTTGGTGCTGCCGACAAGGTGGCGCTGACCCAGGAATTCGCCGAGGCGCCCAAGTCGATGGAAGAAATGACCACGCGCCTGGAGCGTGTGGTCCAGGCTCAGCCGGAGTCTGCAGAGGCCCTGTACTTCCTGGGCCGTGCCTACATGGCCGAGCAGCGCCCGGCCGATGCTGCGCGTACCTTCGAGCGCTCGGTCGCTTTGGCTGGCCGCCAGCCCGAGCTGCTGGGCCAGTGGGCCCAGGCCCTGTACTTTGCCGCCGACAAGCAGTGGAACCCGCAGTTGCAGGCACTGACGGATGAAGCGCTGAAGGCCGACCCCAACGAAGTGACCAGCCTGGGCCTGCGCGGTATTGCCGCCTTTGAGGGTGAGCGTTACCAGGAAGCCATCGACTACTGGAAGCGCCTGTTGGCGCAGCTGCCGGAAGGCGATGCCTCGCGTGCGGCCCTGCAAGGTGGCATCGACCGCGCTGCCGAACGCCTGGGTGACCCGGCAGGGCAGGGTGCAGCGCCCGCACCAGTGGCTGCGCGGCTGAAAGTACGGGTGGAACTGGCGGCGGAACTGAAGGACAAGGTAAAACCGGACGATACGGTGTTCATCTTCGCTCGCGCCAGCAATGGCCCGCCGATGCCCCTGGCAGCCAAGCGGGTGACGGTGGCGCAGTTGCCGATCGAAGTGGAGTTGTCCGATGCTGACGCGATGATGCCGCAGATGAAACTGTCGCAATTTGCCGAAGTCCAACTGGTTGCACGTGTTTCCCGCGCTGGCCAGCCTACCCGCGGCGAGTGGATTGGCCAGGGCGCGCCGTTGCCCAGTGCCACCCAGGCTACCCAGCACCTGACCATCGACAGCCCAGACCCGTAAGAGAGCAAAGCCATGCACAGCACCGTCCGCCTGACCCTGATTACCCTGGCCCTGGGTTTGTCTGCGTGTACGGTGCACCAGCCGTATGAACAGCCGGCACCCCCGATCGAGCGCGTGCCGCCGCAAGGACCGGTGGTCAAGCCGTTGCCGGGTGGGCAGCCGTCCACCCAGCCGAGCAAACCAGCGGCGATACCCAAGCCGATGCCGCGCACCTCGGCCAGCTTTGCGCCACCACCTGGCGGGGCGAGCCACTGGGACCCCAAGCTGGGTGTGTATGTATTGGAGAAACAGCCCAACACGTTTTACCGGCAGCGTACCTACTATCGGTTTGATAACGGCTGGAGCTGGTCGCTGAGCCCGAATGGGCCTTGGCAGGATACTGACAGCAGTGGTGTGCCGGGTGGGTTAGGGCGAGCGTTCGCCCAGTAGGGGGCTTTCGGGTCCGTCTTGAGTTATTTGGGTGTTCGAGATCGAGCCCCGCGCGGGCGGTGCTCGATCTCCCATGCGCCGCATCCCTAACGCCGGACTTCCCGGCCGTTACGCAATCTCTTTTCCCACTCCACCTGTACAGTACAGTTTTCCGCGCAATTACCGATTGACTGTACTGCACGGTGATTCCGCATAATGCCCCTTCAACATTGGGAGGTGGCATGCGCAAGACAGTCCTGGTACTGGTAGAAACCGTCGACGATTACCTGCCCATGCTGGAGCAGGCCGGTTATCGCCTGATCCGCGCCCCCTCGCCGCAACTGCGCGCCGACGCCATCCAGCGCCACGCCAGTGAAATCGATGCCGTGCTCACTCGCGGCCCGCTGGGGCTGACTGCCGCAGAAATCGACGCATTGCCCAAGTTGCAGATCATCTGCGTGATCGGTGCCGGTTACGAGCAAGTCGACCTGGCTGCCGCCGCCGCCCGCGGCATCACCGTTACCAACGGCGCGGGTGCCAATGCCAGTGCAGTCGCCGACCACACCCTGGCGCTGTTGCTGGCGCTGCTGCGCGACATTCCCCGTGCTGATGCCAGCACCCGGCGCGGTGAATGGAACCGGGTGATCAGCCCCTCGGTGAGCGGCAAGCGCCTGGGCATTCTTGGCCTGGGGGCGGTGGGGCAAGCCATTGCCAAGCGCGCCAACCTGGGCTTCGACATGCCCGTCAGCTATCACAGCCGCACGCTGCGCGAAGATGTGCCTTACACCTGGTACGACAGCCCGCTCCACCTGGCCGAAGCTGTCGACATCATGGTCGTGGCCACCCCCGGTGGCGCCAATACGCAGCATCTGGTCGATGCCCACGTACTAGAGGCGCTGGGCGGCAAGGGCTATCTGGTGAATATCGCTCGGGCCAGCGTGGTCGACACCGACGCCCTGGTGGCCGCCCTGGAGCAAGGCAAGCTGGCGGGCGCCGCCCTGGACGTATTCGACGACGAACCGGCGGTGCCGGATGCTCTCAAGGCTATGGCCAACACGGTGCTCACACCCCACGTGGCCGGCCAGTCGCCTGAGGCCGCGCGCGATACCGTGACCCTGGTGCTGCACAACCTGCAGGCATTCTTTGCCGGTGAACCAGTACTGACCCCGGTGAGCCAGTAACCCTTTCAGACATCTGCCTGGCAAATCCCGGGCAACAAGGAGTGTGTGCATGCAACTCGAAATCTTCCAGGTCGATGCCTTTTCCGCTGAACCGTTCGGTGGCAACCCGGCGGCGATGATCCCGCTACAAGCCTGGCTGCCGGACGATGTGCTGCAGCGCATTGCCGAAGAAAACAACCTGTCGGAAACCGCCTATTTCGTGCGCAACGGCGAAACCTTTGACCTGCGCTGGTTCACCCCGACCGTAGAAGTCGACCTGTGCGGCCACGCCACCCTGGCCTCGGCTTATGTGCTGTTCGAGCAGCTGGGTGAGCAGGCGCAGGTACTGCGCTTCAACACCCGCAGTGGCGAGTTGCGTGTCAGCCGTGGCACTGACGGGCTGCTGGCCATGGATTTCCCGGCCAGGCAACCGGCCGTCGTGGAAACCCCGGTGGGCCTGCTGCAAGCGCTGGGCTTGACCCAGGCACAGGCGGTGTACCGCAGCGATGACTATGTAGTAGTAATTGATGACGCCCTGTTGCTCGACACGCTGAAGCCGGACTTTGTGGCGCTGTCGGCCTTCGACGTGCGTGGTATTGCCGTGACGGCGGCAGGGCGTGGCTTTGATTTCGTCACCCGCTGGTTCGGCCCACGGGTTGGCGTGAATGAAGACCCGGTCACCGGCTCGGCACACACCTCGCTGGCGCCAGTGTGGGCTGACCGCCTGGGCAAGCAGTTGCTGAGCTGCGAGCAGGGCGGGGCACGCAAAGGCCAGCTGCTGTGTGAAGTACCGGGCAATGGCCGGGTGATCATCAGCGGGCGAGCGGCGTTGTACCTGCGCGGCACTGTGTACATCTGAAGCTTCACGCGATCCTTTGTAGGCGCGTTGCAGCTGGCATCTATAATTGCTGGCCCAACCCTCGCTAAAGGAACCAGCCATGGCCATGGAAAAACAAGGTACCTGCCTGTGCGGCGCCACCACGCTCAAGGTCACCGTCGACAACACTCATATCAGCGCATGCCATTGCAGCATGTGCCGCAAGTGGACCGGCGGGCCGTTGCTGGTGGTGCATTGCAGCCAGCCACCGGTGATCGAAGGGCGTGCCCCCAGTGTCTATGACTCGTCCGACTGGGCCCAGCGAGGGTTTTGCGGCCAATGCGGCACGCACCTGTATTACCGGCTGAAGGCCAACGACTTCCATGCAGTGCCGGTCGGCCTGCTGGATGGGGATCAGGAATGGGATTTCGATCTGCAGATTTTTGTCGAGCAGAAGCCCGCCTGGTACTGTTTTGCCAACCACACCAAAGAGCTGACCGGCCAAGAGGTGTTTGAGCAGAACAGCTAATCGTGTGCCGTCGATCCTGCTTGCCAAACCGGTGCATTCCTGAGAAAAGGGCGGCTTTGTTTTCCAGCGTTGGAGTGTGCCCGTGAGCCAAGAACTGCAGATCATCGACCTGGTCGAGGGTGAAGGCAAAGCCGCCGTCAAAGGCGCCCTGATCACCACCCAGTACACCGGCTGGCTGGCCGATGGCAGCGAGTTCGATTCATCCTGGTCACGCGGCAAGCCGTTCCAGTGCGTGATTGGTACCGGTCGAGTGATCAAGGGGTGGGACCAGGGCCTGATGGGCATGCGCGTTGGCGGCAAGCGAAAACTGCAGGTTCCTGCACACCTGGGCTATGGCGAGCGCAGTGTGGGGGCCATACCGCCGGGCTCGGACCTGACCTTTGAGATCGAATTGCTGGAAGTGCTGACGCGGGATGATTGAGGAAAAGGACTACACGCGCTGTCGGCGCGTGTCTGATTGAGGGGCGATTCACAGCCAGTTAAGCTTGCCGACTCAACAAGCGAGAGGGGAGCAATTCCATGAAGTCGCATTTTTCCTCGAGGGTGGTACGCGAAGCTAACGCTTTGCTAGTTGCATCAGGTGCACGTATGGAAATTTCGCTACCGCGTGAACTGGCCAGCGTGATCACTAACCCGCGAAAGACCCGTTCGGAACTGAAGGCAGCCTTCACAGCCGCTTACTTCCGCCTGCGCAAGGGGTGAAAGCCTTATGGCGGACGGCTGTTACAACCACATCTACTCTGTGCTTGTAGAAAATGAGCAAGATACGCTCGGTATCATTGCCTATTCGTTATACAAGCGGCAGAAAATCGAATTCATCCAGGCTTTCAAAACAAAGCATGATCGGGAGCCCAAAGATGAAGACTTGGCTCCTTTCCACGACGTCAGCAACAGCGCCACGCAGATCGAGAGTTATCGAAACCAGGCCAGCCAGCTTGCTCAGGGCTTTCTTGACGCCTCGATCGCAGCGCAGGCTGTGGAGCTTAAACAGTACTACTCAGATAAGGCGAGCAGTGAAATCAGGCAAGCCAAACCTGGGTTCTGGTTGGGCGTGGCACAAAGTCTTGTAGGTTCAGTTCTATTTGTATTCTTGCTAGGTTTTCTGGTGTTTTTCGCCTGGAGTTTGAATCAAGGTCCGAAACAGGTCATCGAACAGGTGTTTGATGTCACCATCATCAACTCTGTCCCTGCGAGCGAAGCTGCAGGAGCACTGTGACGGCTACTCCCCAGAGTGATTAGTTGAGACTGGACATAATTCAGCAACACCCATCCTCTAATCTAGGCCTTGCCTAGGGAACGGCATTCACCTCCAGGGAGGAACCAAACGGGTTCAGGGCACTCTGACCCTCACTCGTTGCCAAGGATGGCATTCACTACAAGGCCGCCCTGCAGCTGACAGGGCGATGTGGCGGGTCAACCCGATTTTCTCTGCCACACGAGCCTGCCTTGATGAAGTTGCCAACATTCTTCCGCCGTCGTCGCCATTTGCTGCTGAGCCTGGTACTCACGGCCGTCGCCGTGCCGCTGGCGCTGGAGGCTGTCGAAAGCCGGGCTGAACCGGTGGATGGCACCCAGACCCTGGTGTTCTTGCGCCATGCCGAGAAACCGGGTGAGGGGCTTGGGCAATTGAACTGCCAGGGCCTCAACCGCGCACTGGACCTGGCAACCTTGCTGCCGGAGCGCTTCGGCAATGCCGACTACGTGTTTGCCGCCAACCCTTCGCGGCAAGTCGAAGAAGGCAGCAAGGACGAAAGCTACAGCTACATCCGCCCGCTGATGACCATCACCCCCAGCGCCATCCGCCTCGGCTTGCCGGTGAATATCGACTACGGCGTCAACGACACCGACGAACTGGCCGATGAGTTGCTGAGCGACAAATACCGCAATGCGACCGTCTATACCGCCTGGTCCCACGGCTACCTGCCTGAACTGATCAACACGGTGGCCGGCAAGGCCTTGGGTGAAGAGCGGGTAATCACCCAGGACTGGAGCGGCGATGACTTTGACACACTCTATGTACTGACCCTGACCTGGCACGACGGCAAGGCCAGCCTGCTCAGCCGCAACGTGCGCCAGGGACTGAATGACGGTGCGCATAGCTGCCCGACCTGATCCGCTGGTACTGTTTGGCCAGGAAGCCGGAACAGGGAAGTGTGATGAAGCAGCGGGTAACGGTAATCGGTGGCGGGGTGGTTGGCCTGGCAACGGCCTACGCGCTTGTTCGTGAAGGGTGGTCGGTTGATTTGATCGAGGCCCGTGACAGCCTGGCGTCGGCCACCAGCTTCGCCAATGGTGGGCAATTGTCCTATCGCTATGTGGCACCGCTGGCTGATACCGGGGTGCCTTGGCAGGCACTGGGTTGGCTATTGCAGGGCGAGTCGCCGCTGCGCCTGCGCTTGCGTCTGGACCCGGCGCAGTGGCGCTGGCTGCTGGCATTCACCTTGGCATGCCGGCGCAGCGTCAATCGCCGAAATGCCGGGCAACTGCTGGAGCTGGCGCTGCGCAGCCAAGCGGTTCTGGCGCAGTGGCGCGACAGCCAGAACTTTGGGGATTTTGCCTGGCGGCGCAATGGCAAGCTGGTGGCCTTTCGCAGCGAACGGGCCTTTGCCCATGGCCGGGCGCAATTGACCGACCCGGCCAGCCAGCGGGTGCTGGCGGCCGCCGAGTTGCGCGCGCTGGACCCTGCCCTGGAGGGCGCACCGTTTGTGGGTGGCGTGTTCACAGCGGATGAAGAGGTTGGCGATTGTCACTTGTTCTGCCAGCGCCTGGAGGCTCTGTTGCGCGCTTCGGGGCAATGCCGTTTCCTGCTTGGCCGGCCAGTGACGCAGCTGGTACGGCGCCAGGACCAGGTCGTAGCGCTGCAACTGGGCAACGAACAACTGGAGGTGGAACAGTTGGTGCTGTGTGCCGGGCATCGTGGCCCAGGCTTGGCTTTACCGGGGGTGCAGATACCGGTGTATCCGCTTAAGGGCTACAGCCTGACGGCACCCATCAGCGCCTGGCATCGGCCGCCGGAGGTGAGCCTTACCGACTATGAACGCAAGATCGTCTATGCCCGCCTGGGGCAGCAGCTGCGGGTAGCGGCGATGGTGGACATTGTCGGGTTCGACGAATCGGTGGAAAAGCGCAGGTTGCAGAGCATGCGACGGCTGGCGCTGGAGACATTACCGATGGCTGCGGATTATGGGCAGGCGGTGGAGTGGGCGGGCATGCGACCGGCGACACCGACCGGGGTGCCGATCATAGGTGGGACGGTGTATCGCAACCTGTGGCTGAACCTGGGGCATGGGGCTTTGGGGTTTACACTGGCCTGTGGCAGTGCAGAGCGGCTGGCTAGAGAAATCGGTTGACCATACCGGCCTCTTCGCGGGTAAACCCGCTCCCACAGGACCCCACAGCATTCAGGTTTGTGGTGAACCTGTGGGAGCGGGTTTACCCGCGAAGAGGCCGGTACAGCCAAACCTGAAATCAGCGGCCCAGGCGCATCGGCCAACCCACCACTTTCTTCACCCGCGGCGTGGCATAGGTTCGCACTTTGGAGGTGCTCAAGCCCATGCGCACCAGCGATTCGGCGATGGTCACCGCCGCGCTCACGCCATCCACCACCGGCACGCCGGTGCGCTGGCGGATCTGCTCGTCCAGCCCGGCCATCCCACCGCAACCCAGGCAGATCACCTCTGCCTTGTCGTCCCGCACGGCGCGTTCGGCCTGCTCGACAATCGCCTCCACAGCCCGTTGTGGGTCAGCTTCCAGCTCCAGCACCGCCAGCCCGCTGGCCCGCACCGACGCACAGCGGTCATAAAGGCCAGACAGCTTCAGACGGTCTTCGATCAGTGGCACGGTGCGGTCCAGCGTGGTCACCACGGAATAGGCATGGCCCAGGTACATCGCGGTGCTGGCGGCTGCATCGGTAATGTCCACCACTGGCACGTTCAGCAATTCCTGCAGGCCCTCGCGGCCGTGTTCGCCATAACCGGCCTGGATCACGGCGTCGTAGGGGCCCTCGTAGGCCAGCACCCGGTCCATCACGGCGATGGCGGCCAGGTAGCTTTCGAAGTTGCCTTCCACCGACTCGGCACCGAACCAAGGGGTAAGGCCGACAATTTCGGTACCGGGCGCTGCTACCGCTCGGGCTTGCTGGGCAATGGCTTCGGTGATGGCTTCGGTGGTGTTGACGTTGGCGATCAGAATACGCATGGGCAGTCCTCCCTGATTAATGGCTGCTGTGGTCGACGGCGATGCATTCGCCGCTGACGTCGTGGTAGTGGCGGTTGCGTGGTGCGATCAGCAGGTACAGGACGGCGGCGATGCCGGCACCGATCAGCCAGGAGAACGGGGCCACACTGTGGAAATTGGGTACCAGGGCCAGCACGATGGCCAGCAACGCAGCAGGCACGAAGGCGGCCACGGCGCGCAGGTTGATACCCTTGCTGTAGTGGTAGGCGCCGGTCGGGTGCTCGGTGTACAGCTCTGGCACGTTGATGCAGCCTTTGCGCAGCAACCAGTAGTCGGACATGATCACCCCGTACAGCGGGCCCAGCAGGGCGCCCAGGCCGGACAGGAAGTACACGATCACCAGCGGACTGTTGTACAGGTTCCACGGCATGATCAGCACCGCCAGGGTGGCGCTGATCAGCCCCGCGCGGCGGAAGTTCAGGTGGCGTGGCGCCAGGTTGCTGAGCACGAAGGCCGGGGCGACGAAGTTGGCCATGATGTTCACCGCCACGGTGACAATCAGGAAGGCTACGCAGCCCAGTACCAGGAACAACGTGCTGGGGATGGCGGCGACGATCTGGGTCGGGCTGTCGATGATCTGGCCGTTGATCTGGAACTGCGCGCCGCACAGCACCACGGTGATCACGGCAAACACCAGGATGTTCACCGGCAGGCCCCAGAAGTTGCCGACGCGAATGGTCTTGCGGCATGGCGAGGAGCGGGCGAAATCACAGAAATTCAGCACCAGGGTGCCGTAGATGGCCAGCCACAATGCGCCGCCGGCGAAGATGTTGCGCCACATATCGATGCCGGTCAGTGGCTCGGCGACCGACCAGGCGATGCGCGCGTCGGCCTTGAAGTACATGAACACTGCCAGGGCGGCCACGGTCAGCAGGATCACCGGGCCGGCGAAGGCCTCGTAGCGGCGCACCATCTCCATGCCGTAGGCCAGGATCACCAGCTGTACCAGCCAGATTGACACGAAGCACACCCAGCCCAGGCTCGACAGGCCGAGGATGCTGTCGTGGTCGTAGGCCGCCATTTGCGGCCACACGGCGGTAAGCAGCACGCGCAGCACCACTGAGGCCAGGTAGGTCTGGATGCCAAACCAGGCAATGGCAATGACTGCGCGGATTAGCGCCGGTATCTGTGCGCCATGGATGCCGAAGGCAATCCGGCTGATGACCGGGAACGGCACCCCGGTTTTCTGCCCCATGTAGCCGGACAGGTTCATGAAGAAGTACACCAGCGCCGCGCCAATGGCCAGCGACAGCAAAATCTGCCAGCCACCCAGGCCAAGGGCGAACAAGCCCATGGCGAACGAGTAGTTGGCAATATTGTGCACATCGTTTGTCCACAACGCGAAGATACTATAGCCACCCCAGCGCCGCCCTGCGGTGCGTGTCGGGGCAAGGTCGCGGTTGTGCAGGCGCGGGCTCAGGGCCAGTTCTGGCGCATTGCCGACCAGGCTGGAAGCGGGGTGGGTGCTGGCGACGGATAGTTCAGGGGCAAGGTCGAGGCTGCTACTCATTCCGGCGGGCTCCTGATGCACTTTGACTGCGATGAGCGGGCATGCGCACGGGCTCGCCATCTCGTCGGTGCAGCTTGGCATCACAGGGTTCTGGGCGCGGCGGCCGGCTTTGGACCGGCGTGGCGGGTTCTTGTGTATTTATGTTTTGTTCAAGTTGTATACAAAACACGAACACACCAAAGCGAGTTCCATGCCAAGGGAATGCAAGTTTCAACAGATGGAGATTTCGAACTTATCTTGTTGAAAGATAAGTTAATGAAATAAAGAAAGTATAAGTTGACCAATTGAGCAGGTTTAATTTTTTATAAAGTGCAATAGTTGATCAATTGGTCAAAATAAGTGGCGATGAGTGTGTAACGGATTGGGGCGCTATTGGAGAAAGTGCACACAAAAATGGCACTTATGGTGACATTCTTGTGTACAAAAAATAGTCAGCTTTTCTTGCTCGGTCCTCTTCGCGGGCGCGCCCGCGAAGAGGCCGGAACAGGCGAATTCATTCCATTGGCGGCAATCGCCGCTTCACCGGGCTTTTCTTGATGATGGCGGTGTTGGTCTCGGCCAGCACATTGATGCGGTCGAGCAAGGTGTCCAGTTGCTCCATCGAGCGCACATGCAACCGGGCAATGAAACAGTCCTCCCCGGTGACCTTGTCGCATTCGGTGAACTCGGGGATGGCAATGATCTGCCGTTCTACCTCCTGCAGCTGGCCCGGCAGTGGGCGGATGCGCACGATGGCCTGTAACTGGTAACCAAAGGCGCGCGGGTCGACCTCCACGGTGTAACCGCGCAGCACCCCACGCTCTTCCAGTCGGCGCAGGCGCTCGCTGACGCTGGGCGCGGACAGCCCGCTGACTTGCGCCAAGGCTTTGAGCGAGCGACGCGAGTCTTCCATCAGTGCGTTGATCAGCAGTTGGTCGATGGCATCGGTCATGGTCACCTCGTCAGGTAATTCGCCTTATTTGCCTTGATAGTAAAGGCAAGGCTGCAAATTTGCCTTGGTAAACCGCTGGAAGGCAAGGCTGCAACCTTTGCATACTGTTTTCATCGTCAATGGGAGGTGTGAGATGGACAGTTCATTGCGCCGTGGCTCGCTGGAAATGGTCGCCGCCATGCTGATTTCCGGGACCATCGGCTGGTTCGTGCTGGTGTCGGGGCAGCCGGTGCTCGAGGTGGTGTTCTGGCGCTGCGTTTTCGGCGCCGTGACCCTGCTGGTGATTTGCGCCGCTTTCGGCTTTTTGCGGGCCGGAGTCATCAGCCGTACGGCGTTCCTGTTGGCGATCGCCAGCGGCGTGGCCATTGTCGGCAACTGGCTGCTGCTGTTTGCCTCGTATTCCCGTGCGTCGATCGCCATCGGGACAGCGGTGTACAACGTGCAGCCGTTCATGCTGGTGGGGCTGGCAGCGCTGTTTCTGGGCGAAAAGATCACACTGGCCAAGCTTACATGGCTTAGCGTGGCGTTCCTTGGCATGTTGGCCATCGTCAGCGCCCATGGTGCGGGGCAGGGCGGTGGTGAGGAATACTTGCTGGGCATTGGCCTGGCACTGGGCGCGGCGTTGTTGTATGCCATTGCGGCGTTGATCATCAAGCGGCTGAAAGGCACCCCGCCTCACCTGATCGCGTTGATCCAGGTAACGACGGGTGTGCTGTTGCTGGCGCCGTGGGTCAAGCTCGGCGGATTGCCGGGTGAAGTGTCAGCGCTGGCCAGCCTGTTGACGCTAGGCATGGTCCACACCGGCCTCATGTATGTGCTGCTGTACAGTGCCATCCAGCGTTTGCCCACGGCGTTGACCGGGGCGCTGTCGTTCATTTACCCGATTGCGGCGATTCTGGTGGACTGGGTGGCGTTCGGGCACCGCTTGGCGCCGCTGCAATGGCTGGGGGTAGGGCTGATTCTGCTGGCAGCGGCGGGGATGCAGCAGGGATGGTGGTTCCGGCCGGCGCGGCTTGCAGTCAAGAACTGAAGTGACCTTGCGGGCCTCTTCGCGGGTAAACCCGCTCCCACAGGATCACCGTGGCTCTGAATACTGTGGGGTCCCTGTGGGAGCGGGTTTACCCGCGAAGAGGCCCGCAAGGTAGAATGCCGCTTTTGCCAGCCTGCGACCCACCATGACTTCCCCGATTCACACCTTGGAGCAGCACCTGCTCGCCGCCTTCGACCCTGCCCCGCAGGAAACCCGCCGCCTGTTCCATGGCCGTGGCCGCTGCTGGGCAGGCCTGGAGCAGGTCACTGTGGACTGGTTGCAAGGCGTGCTCTCGGTAGCCCTGTTCCGCGAGCTGCCCGAGGGCCAACTGGCCGAACTGGAAGCCATGCTGCGCACTGTGGCCCAGTCCCCGCAATGGGCCGGCCAGGCCATTCTCATCCAGCACCGCTACTTGCCCGACAGCCCGGGCCAGTGGCTGCTGGGCGAGCCGTGCCAGCAACGCGAGGTGGTCGAAGACGGCCTGACCTACCTGCTGGACCTGGGCGTGCGGCAGAACAACGGCCTGTTCCTCGACATGCGCTACGGCCGGCGCTGGGTGCGCGCGCAGGCGGCGGGCAAGCGCGTGCTGAACCTGTTCGCCTACACCTGCGGCTTCTCGGTGGCAGCGATTGCCGGGGGCGCTGAGCAGGTGGTGAACCTGGACATGGCCAAGTCGGCGCTGTCCCGCGGGCGCGATAACCATCGCCTGAATGGCCACGATGCATCGCGTGTGGCCTACCTGGGGCATGAGCTGTTCAAGTCGTGGGGCAAGGTGCGCAAGTATGGGCCCTACGACCTGATCATCATCGACCCGCCGACCTTCCAGCGTGGCAGCTTCGTGCTGACCCAGGATTACGCGAAGATCCTGCGGCGTTTGCCGGAGTTGCTGAGCGCGGCTGGGACGGTGCTGGCCTGTGTCAACGACCCGGGGGTCGGGCCGGAGTTTCTGATCGAGGGGATGGCTGAGCAGGCGCCATCGCTGGTGTTTGTAGAGCGGCTGGAGAACCCGCCGGAGTTTCCGGATGTGGACCCGGCCGGGGGGCTCAAGGCCTTGGTATTCCGCCAGGTTTGATGTTGCTCTTACTGGCCTCTTCGCGGGCATGCCCGCTCCCACAGGGACCGCACAGCACGAAGGCCTGTGATGATCCTTGTGGGAGCGGGCGAGCCCGCGAAAGGGCCGGTGCAGGCGAATTCATGCCCCCAGGGCCTGCAGTGGCAGCGGGTACACCTGGGCAAAACTCACGTTGTCGGTCTGGTCCACCCGCTTCTTCAGCCGCTCGTTGAACGCCCGGCTCACCGCATACTGCCCGCCGGAGATGGTGCGGAACTGCGCCGTCAGCACAAACCCGTTCAAGTCCATGCGGTCCACCCCGAACACTTGCAGCGGCCCTTGCAGGTTGATGCGCAGCAGCGGGTCTTCGCTGATCGACTTGCCCACCTCATGGATCAGCGCCAGTGACGCATCCACATCACTGTCGTAGGTGAACTGCACCGAGAAGAACGCATAGGCGAACTGCCGCGACTGGTTGGTAACCGCCTTGATCTGGCCGAACGGCACCGAGTGCACGAAGCCTTTGCCATCGCGCAGGCGCAAGGTACGGATCGTCAGGCTTTCGACGGTACCGGCATGGCCGGAATCAAGCACCACCCAGTCGCCGATGGAAATGGTGTCCTCGATCAGGATGAACAGCCCGGTAATCACATCCTGTACCAGTTGCTGCGAGCCAAAGCCGATGGCCAGGCCGATCACCCCGGCACCGGCCAGCAGTGGCGCGACGTTGATGCCCAGGTTGGCCATGGTGGTGATGGTGCAGATGACGATCAGGATCACTTTGATCGCATTGCGCAGCATCGGCAGGATGGTCCGTACCCGGGTGCTCGGCTGGCGTGCGCTGCGGCGACCGACGGGTGGTTTGAGTGCTTCCTGGATGGCCGTGTCGAGTACCACCCACAGCAGCCAGGTGACCAGCAGGATCAGGCCAATGCTCGACAGCGAGTTGCTGATCGCCTGGCCCAGGCTGTTGCTCAGGGCGAAATCGACCACCGAGAAGCCCCAGATGCGCCCCAGCAGTTCGATGAAGGTCACCGCCATGGCGATGCGCAGTAGCGCATGGGCGAGGCTGCGCAGCAGCTCCTTGTAAGGGCGTACCCGCTGCGCCGGGTCGGTTTCGCGCTGGGCCAGCAAGTGTTGCAGCAAGGTGCTGAGGAACACGGTACAGACCAGCAGTACAGTGGTCAGCAAGGCTTTCTGCAGGGCCTTCTGGCTTTCTTCGCCGGCGCCGATCAGGTGAATGGCCGACACCAGGATCATCAGCAGGATCGGCAGATACCACAGCACCGAAAAGATCCGCAGGGTCTCCTGCACGGCGCGATGCTGCACGCGGTCCTTGAAGGCGCGGTTGCGGATCAGGTGCGCCACCGGGCGCCGCAGGCGGATCACCAGGCTGGCGAAGATGAAGGTGGCAATCAGGCCGGTGGCCACCGCGATGCTGGCGGTGATGTTGCCGCCCAGCTGGCGGGCGATTTGTGGGCTGGTCAGGGCGTCGCTCCAGGCCGCGAGGAAGCCGATCATGAACAGCGGGCGGGGGGCCAGGCGTTTGATGACCGCCACGGCGTCGCGTTTGTGCCCGGCATCGAACAGGGTCACCAGGCACAGGATGATCGAAGTCGAGAACAGGCCGCTGCTGGTGGCGTAAGCCAGGCTCAGGCCCAGGGCGCGGGCCACTGACGGGTCGAGAAAGCGGCTGGCGTACAGCGTCAGCGGCAGGCTGGCCAGCGCCGGCAGGGTGTAGGGCAGCAGGTAGCCGAGCAGGCTGCTGGCGCGTTTGCGTTCGCGTAGCCAGGGCGTACCGGAAGTGCGTTTGGCTACCCAGCGGCCGAGGCTGGTGAGTGCCGCGAAGCTGGCGGCCCAGGTAAGGGTGAGCAGAATGAAGTTGCCGGCAAGTTGCAGCGAATCGGTGGCCGAATGGCGGTCAACCAGGCGCTCGACTTCCTTGGCGGCGCGGTCGGTTCGCAGGCGCCAGGCATCCACCAGATGGGCGTCCAGGTCCAGCTCCTGAGCGGCGCTGTCCAGGCCGTCGGCCAGGGCGCCAAGCAGTCCGCCTTGCAGTACCGGTTCGGGTTCGGCGGGTTGTTCTTCAGTGGGGGTGGGGTCAGCGGCCAACAGGTGGGTGCTCAGCAGGCAGCCGAGCAGCAGGGTAGAGAGAAAACGCAGCACTGGAGTACTCCTTGGGCCGGGGTGAGCGGGGCAGGGTTACTCAAGGAACTGATTGCAGGTTGGTGGAGAAAGTTCGAAGAGGTGTGTCAAAACGACTGGCGCTATCGCCGGCAAGCCAGCTCCCACAGGTACTGCACACGCCTCGGGCATTGTGCAGTACCTGCCTGCATCAGTTATTGACCGGTATAGATCTGGTCAAACACCCCACCATCGTTGAAGTGGGTCTTCTGCACGGTGCGCCAGTCACCAAAGGTCTTCTCTACCGACAGGAAGTCCACTTTAGGGAAACGGTCGGTGTATTTGGCCAGCACCGTGGCATCACGCGGGCGCAGGTAGTTGTTGGCGGCGATCTCCTGGGCTTCTGGGGACCACAGGTACTTCAGGTATTCCTCGGCCACGGCCTTGGTACCTTTCTTCAGCACGACCTTGTCGACCACGCTGACAGGTGGCTCGGCTTCGGCCGACACGCTTGGGTAAACCACTTCGAACTGGTCGCGGCCGAACTCGCGGGCGATCATCTCGGCTTCGTTCTCGAAGGTGACCAGCACATCACCAATCTGGTTGGTCATGAAGGTGGTGGTGGCGGCACGGCCACCGGTGTCCAGCACCGGGGCCTGCTTGAACAGCTTGCCGACGAAATCGCGGGCCTTGCTCTCGTCACCGCCTTGCTTGAGCACATAGCCCCAGGCCGACAGGTACGTGTAGCGCCCGTTACCCGAGGTTTTCGGGTTGGGCACGATCACTTGCACGCCGTCCTTGAGCAGGTCGGGCCAGTCTTTCAGGGCTTTCGGGTTGCCCTTGCGCACGATGAACACAGTGGCCGAGGTGAACGGCGCGCTGTTGTTCGGTAGGCGGGTTACCCAGTTGTCCGGCACCAGCTTGCCATTGTCGACCAGTGCGTTGATGTCGGTGGCCATGTTCATGGTGATGACATCGGCCGGCAGGCCATCGATCACTGCACGCGCCTGTTTGCTCGAACCGCCGAAGGACATCTGCACGTTGACCTTCTCTTTGTGCTCGGCTTCCCAGTGCTTCTGGAAGGCCGGGTTGTAGTCCTTGTAGAAGTCGCGCATCACGTCGTAGGAAACGTTCAGCAGGGTGGGGGCGGCCTGGGCGAGGTTGCCCAAGGCCAGGCCTGCGGCGAGCAGCGAGGCGGTGAAGAGTTTTTTCACGTTGCGTCCTTGTTATCGAGATGTTGGCAATTTGCCTGCGACTATAGCGGGTGGGTTTGTGGCGGTTAAAGAACAAAAATGACTTTGGTTATGCCGTTGCCTGTACTGGCCTCTTCGCGGGTAAACCCGCTCCCACAGGGGCCGCGCACCGCTAAGGCCTGTGGTGATCCTGTGGGAGCGGGTTTACACGCGAAAGGGCCAGTACAGGCAGCATCATTGTTTGGGAAACAGCCCATTCCCACACCGGGAACAGAACGCCGCCCCATGCTCATGCGTCTTTTTGTGACACGTCGGGCATTCATGCTGCAGCTGCTCCCCGCGCATGGCATTGGCCAGTTCGGCGGTAAAGATGCCGGTCGGCACGGCAATGATCGAATAACCGGTAATCATCACCAGCGACGACAGCACCTGCCCCAGCGGCGTCTTTGGCACGATGTCGCCAAAGCCTACGGTGGTGAGGGTGACGATGGCCCAGTAGATGCCTTTGGGGATGCTGGTAAAGCCGTGCTCCGGCCCTTCGATCACGTACATCAGCGTGCCGAACACCGTCACCAGGGTCGATACCGTCACCAGGAACACGATGATCTTCTGCTTGCTACCGCGCAGCGCCTCCATCAGGTAGTGAGCCTGCTTGAGATAGGGGCTGAGCTTGAGCACGCGGAAGATCCGCAGCATCCGTATCACCCGGATGATCAGCAGGTACTGGGCGTCGCTGTAATAGAGGGCGATGATCCCCGGCACGATCGCCAGCAAGTCGACCAGGCCATAAAAACTGAAGGCATAGCGCAAGGGCTTGGGCGAGCAGTACAGGCGAGTGATGTACTCGGCCAGGAATATCGCCGTAAAGCCCCACTCGATGCCGGCCAGCAGGCCGGCGTAGCCTTGGTGCACTTCGTCGATGCTGTCGAGGATGACGGTGACCAGGCTGGCCAGGATGATCAGCAGGAGGATTTTGTCGAAGCGTCTTCCTGCCACGGTATCGGACTGGAAGACGATGACGAAGAGCCGCTCGCGCAGGCTCGCAGGGTTATTCATTGGCTCATTCCAAAAAAGCGATGGGCTGAGCCTAGGGGTTGCATTTCAGCTGTGCAAGCGGCTGGCGTTGCGCTGCCTGGGCTGAGCCAGGTGGCTGCCCAGGTGCATCAGCCAGCAGGCGGCGACGAAGGGCGCTGTCAGGCCCGGCACGGGCAGCAGCTTGAACAGCGATTGCAGCAACAGGGCCAAGGCGATGGCAAGCAGCGTCACCCAGGGTTTTTCACCTTGCCTGCTGAAGGCCAGTGCCGCCAGCGCGGCGTTGAAGCCATACAGGCCGAGCCATGCTGCCTGCGCCTGGTCGGCAATCAACGCCACGCCCCCACCGATGGCCGAGCCGATCACCGCCCACATTGCCGCGTAGGGGTTGGCGATGAACATGCCGACGATGATCAGCAACCCGGCCAAGGGCTGGTCAAGCAGGAAGATCTGACCGACGCCACGCGCCAGGGCGTCCAGCGGGTCGGCCTCGACGAAGCTGCTGGGCGAGGGGCTGGTGAGCATCAGCGTGCCCCAGCCCAGCAGGACGAACGGCGCGGTATAGGCAATCAGCAGCTTGCCGCCCCGCTTGCGCCACTGGTGGGTAATGATGCTGGACAGGCCGCCGGCAGCGATGATCAGTGGCGGCAGAATGGCCGACCAAGGCAGCACGGCGCTGATCAACAGGCCGATGAGCACGCCGTTGTAGCTGTACAGCCCGGCCTGGCGGTCGGCGCGGTCGTAGCCGCGTGCCTGGGCGGTGAGCAGGCCGGCCAGGGCGCCAAGCAGGGCGCCGCCGACCAGGTTGGGCGCGGTCAGCAGAATGGCCAGCAGGCAGCACAGGCCGCACAGGGGGTTGCGCAGCAGCAGCACCTGGCTGAAGCCGTTGAGTAATGCCGTGGCCCAGTCAGGGCACGGGTTGACGAAATTTTTGGTGTACATGGGGCAGTCAGTGAGGTTGATGGGGAGCGGTGGGCCTCTTTGGGCCTCGGTTTTCCGCAGTGCAGGTAGATCGGTGTACGGGGAGGGCTGCGCCCTCCATTCGCAGCACAAGGCTGCTCCTTGTATGTTGTGCCTAGCCTGATGAGAGAGGTTATTCTCGTCAGGCTATAGAAGCACTTCCGGGGAGGCCGATCGCTCCTGAAGGCAGGGTTTGCCCCTGACCTTGTCTGTAGAGAGGCCCCCCGCCTCATTGCCCACTACGAAGAGTATCGAGAAGCCGACAAGTCGGACTTCGCATTACAAGGTTGCAGCGGCATGAAGTTCGAGGTCGGGGAACCGGAGGCCATTGTTACCTAACTCGCTTGGGAGTGGGAAGAATGAATGTCTGTGTGGGCCTGGATATTGGTTCTCGTACGTCGATCGTTGGGGTGCGTAAAGATGGGCGTCCCGCTGGACAGTGGGATATCGCTCAAACCCCTGCTGGTCGTAAGGCAGCGGTGAAAAAGCTGCAGGCGCTCAAGCCCAAGTCGATCGTGATGGAGGCGACCGGAATCTATTACCTGGACCTGGCCCTTGAGCTGCATGCTGCGGACCTTCCTGTTTCGGTGATCAACCCCAAGAGCTTCCATAATTTCGCCAAGCTGATGCTGGTGAACAGTAAAACTGACTCGATAGATGCTCAGTTGCTGTCCGAGTACGGTGAACGTATGACACCGCGCTTGTGGACACCGCCAAGCTCCGTACAGCTTGAGCTGAGGGCTCTTGGCCGGCACATCAATCGTCTGGTCGGGCACCGCACCAGGGCGAAGAATGAGCTGCATGCATTGCAGGCGACCGCTACGACCGTGTCGATGCTGATCGAAGATCAAGAGGAAGCGATTGCCACTTTGGACAATCGCATTGAGCGTTTCCGCAAAGCCGGACGTGAGTTGATCGCTCAGTGTCCGACGCTTAACCGGCAGTACAAGCAGTTACTAGCGGGCCCGGGAATGGGAGAAGTCTCGGCACTTGCTGCCTTGGCTGAGCTGACCACCCTTCCTCAAATGCTCAAGTCCTCTCAGGTCGCTCGTCATGCTGGTCTAGATGTTCGACAGACACAGTCGGGGACAAGCATTGATAAACCTGGTCGGCTCGGCAAAAGCGGGAATGCCTATTTACGGGCGGCCATGTACATGCCGGCGCTGACGGCGGTGCGCTGCGATCCTTACGCGAAGGCCTTTTATGAATCGCTGGTCAGCAGGGGGAAGAAAAAAATGCAAGCGATCGCCGCTGTCATGCGCAAGTACCTGACAGGCATATGGGCATGCATGCGCGGCGATGAACCATTTGATACGGCCAAGCTTTTCAGCTCTGAACACCTTAGAAAAGCTTGACCGCCAACAGAGTATCTACA
>NZ_SSOI01000069.1:91352-111288 GCF_029873175.1 Pseudomonas sp. BN505 | reverse complement strand
CCACCCTGAACACTGTCGCCGCAGCCGCCAAGATCGGTGGTGATGTGCACGTGCTGGTCGCAGGCCAGAACGTCGGTGGCGTAGCCGAATCCGCTGCCAAGATCGCGGGTGTGGCCAAGGTGCTGGTGGCCGATAACGCCGCCTACGCCCATGCTCTGCCGGAAAACGTCGCGCCGCTGATCGTTGCTCTTGTTGTACAAGGCGGGGCCAAGGGTTACAGCCACGTGCTGGCCCCGGCCACCACCAATGGCAAGAACATCCTGCCGCGCGTTGCCGCGCTGCTGGACGTGGACCAGATCTCCGAGATCGTCTCGGTCGAGTCCGCCGACACCTTCAAGCGCCCGATCTATGCCGGTAACGCCATTGCCACCGTGCAATCGAGCGCTTCGATCAAGGTCATCACCGTGCGTACCACCGGCTTCGACCCAGTCGCTGCCGAAGGTGGCTCGGCTGCTGTTGAAGCGGTGAGTGCCGCGCACAACGCCGGTATCTCGGCCTTTGTCGGTGAAGAGCTGGCCAAGTCCGACCGCCCAGAGCTGACCGCTGCCAAGATCGTCGTTTCCGGCGGCCGCGGCATGGGCAACGGTGACAACTTCAAGCACCTGTACAGCCTGGCCGAC
The DNA here is from genome assembly GCF_029873175.1 of Pseudomonas sp. BN505. Classification (NCBI taxonomy): domain Bacteria; kingdom Pseudomonadati; phylum Pseudomonadota; class Gammaproteobacteria; order Pseudomonadales; family Pseudomonadaceae; genus Pseudomonas; species Pseudomonas sp. BN505. The sequence goes on along the minus strand of NZ_SSOI01000069.1, from coordinate 110,668 downwards.
AAGCTCGGCGCGGCCGTCGGCGCTTCGCGCGCTGCGGTCGACGCAGGCTTCGTGCCGAACGACATGCAGGTCGGCCAGACCGGCAAGATCGTTGCGCCACAGCTGTACATCGCCGTCGGTATCTCCGGNGCGATCCAGCACCTGGCCGGCATGAAAGACTCCAAAGTGATCGTTGCGATCAACAAGGACGAAGAGGCGCCGATCTTCCAGGTGGCCGACTACGGCCTGGTTGCCGACCTGTTCGAAGCGGTTCCGGAGCTGGAAAAGCTGGCCTGACCAGCCTGCCTGGTTTTTGAAGCAGCCCGGCCCTCTTACAAAGGGTCGGCTTGCAAATGCTTCTTCAGAAAAGCCCGGGTACGATCCTGCACCGGATTCCTCAGGATTTCCCCAGGAGCCCCTTGTTCCACAACAACCCCACCATCCATGAATACGATCTGGTCAGCAACCTCGCCGGCAAAGCGCATCTCATGCGTGACGATCAACATGGTCATGTGCTCGGCCGCCAGTTGCTTCATCACCAGGTTCACTTCTTCCACGAGCTCCGGGTCCAGGGCTGAGGTTGCTTCATCGAACAACATGACCTTGGGTTGCATGGCCAACGCCCGGGCAATGGCCACGCGCTGCTTCTGCCCACCGGACAAGCGCGAAGGATATTCGTCGATCTTGTTAGCCAGCCCGACCTTGTGCAGGTACTCCAGGGCCAGCGCTCTGCCCGCAGTTTTCGAGTAGCCTTTGAGCTTCACAGGCCCGATCGCGACGTTTTCACAGACGGTAATGTGCGGGAACAGATTGAAGTGTTGAAACACCATGCCCATTTGCTGGCGCACCCGATTGATGTGCTGCTCGAAGGCGCGGCCTTTCAAGGGGCGGTTGACCTGATCACCATCCAGCCAGATTTCACCGTCATTGAGCACTTCGAGATGGTTGATCGACCGCAGCAAGGTGCTTTTGCCAGAGCCACTCGGGCCGATGATGGCGTAGATCTGCCCACGCGAAACCGACAGGTCGATGCCCTTGAGCACCTCAAGTGTGCCATAGGCTTTGCGAGCGCCCTTCACTTCTACCATAGCGTTGTTGTTCATCGTGACATCTCGACCTTGGCTTCAATAAGATGCAACCCGGCCTCGAGCACCAGGTTGGCCACGTAGTAGATCACTGCGACGGCGATATAGAATTCAAACGGGCTGTACGTTTCGCTGACGGCCAATTGGGCGCTGTAGACGAGTTCGGCAATACCGATGATCGACACCAGTGAAGTGTCCTTCAGCAACACAATCAGGTTGTTCCCCAGCGGCGCAATGGTTTTTCTGAGCGCCTGCGGAACAATGATGTAGCGCTGGGTCATGGCCCTGCTCATGCCAATCGAGCGCGCGCCCTCGATCTGACCTGGGTCGACCGCCTCGATCCCGGACTTGATCACCTCGGCGTTGTACACCGCAAAATGCAGGCTTAGCCCGATTATCCCCGCAGCCAGCGCCGGTATATCGATACCGACCTGAACCAGCCCGTAATAGATCAGATACAGTTGCAGCAACAATGGCGTGCCCATCAACAGCCAGGTCACGAAACGCACAGGCAATGCCATGGCTTTCGGCGCATACAGGTCGATCAGGGCAAACAGCACACCCACCGTCAGGCTGATGACGCTGGAACAGAGAAACATGACAAGCGTCCACCACAGGCCGGTTGCCAGCATTTCATAGTAAGGCGTGATGACACTCAGGTTTAGTCCTTCCACTGGCACTCCTCACTGGGTTGCGTATCGCCGGTCCAGTATGTCCACCAGGTACTTGACCGAGTAGACCATGACGATATAAAGCAACGCCGACACCATGAATATCTCGAACGGCTTGTAAGTTGAACTGATAAAACGCTGCGCGGTGTAAGTCAGTTCTACCACCGAAATGGCCGACACCAGGGCAGAACCCTTGATCAGCCCGATGGCATTTACGCCTAGCGGCCTGATCATCAGTTTCATTGCCTGGGGAATGATGATGAACAACAGCGTCTGCCTGCGGCTGAAGCCAATCGACCGCGCGCCCTCCTCCTGGCCTGGGTCGACATTATCGATAGCCCCTCGAATGGACTCCGACATATACGCCGCTATATTCATGCCTAAACCGATCACCGCAGCAGCAAACGGCTCAAGCTCAATACCTATTTGTGGCCCACCAAAATAGATAATGAACAACTGCACCAGGCAGGGTGTACCGCGAAATACGCTGACGTAGATGTTGGCTGCCCACCGCAAGATAATAAATGGTGATAACCGGCACGCCACCAGAACGATTGCAAGGAGTAAACCCAGCAAGAGTGACAGCAACGAGATCTGCACAGTTACCCAGGCGGCTTCCAGGAAGAACGGGTAGGTGCGATGGATCAATGACAGGTCCATAAAAACCACTCACAAAATTCAGCCAACCCGGCCCAGCCTCTCGGTCAGGCCACTCCAGGTGTGCATCAGCGGATGTCGCTACCCACCCATTTCATGGAGATTTCTTCATAGGTGCCATCGGCCAGGATCTCGTCCAGGGCCTTCTGTAACTGGGCCTTGAGTTCAGGGTTGTTTCTGCGAATGGCAATGCCCAGGCCTTCACGACCACCCTGCTCGTCCGGCAGGCTGATGATCCGCACCTTCTGCCCGGTCTCTTTTACCGCAACCATTACCGGAATACTGTCCATTACTACCGCGTCGATACGACCGGCTTCCAGGTCCACCAGCATTTCCGGCAAGCCTTTATAGGTGCGCACCTTAAGATTGCCGCGATTACGCGCCCATTTGTCATGCGAGTCGCCCAGGGTAACGCCGACGGTGACATCCTTGAGGTCATCAAGCCCCTTGATCGGAGACTCTTGCTTGACGCCGATGGTACGGCCTGCATGGTAATAAGGGCCCACGAAGTCAACGGCTTTCAGCCGCTCGGGGGTAATGGTCATCGAGGCAATGACAGCGTCATACTTCTTGGCCAGCAGCCCGGCGATAATGCCGTCAAACGGTGTGGTAATAATTTTTATATTCACGCCCAAACGCTGAGCGAGTGCTTCACCAATAGAGGCGTCGAAACCGACAATTTCATTCCTTTCATTGGCAAAGCTGAAGGGAGCGTACTGGCCGCTCATTGCCACGCGCAGTACTTTTGACGCTTGAACGGCCTGCAAGTCATCGGCGTACGCCAGACCGTGAGAGAACAACCCAGCCGCCGCAACAGCGGTGGAAGCCAGTAGCATCCTGGTTTTTCTTGCCAGCATCGAGGCACTCCTTGGAAGTTTCTATTTCTTATTGTCTTGGGTTCTGAGGCCCCAACCTTCACTGAGAGCTTTGCACACTGATACCTTGAAATCACCCTGCAATGTGCGCGTTCGACTGGCACATTGCCGGAATCCACCGACACAATGCCGGCACTACTTTGGGCATTGGAAAACTGGAGTAGTGTCTGCCAATGCACTAAAAACAAGCAAGTATTCGGCGGGTTTGCCTACTGCACTTTTCCGGGGCGGCCAGTCATTTACCGGTGATCAGGCGGGAGTGTCAGCATTGCGCGAGTTAGACGTCAAAGATCGGGAAATCCTCGAAATACTCTCCAAGGAAGCGCGTGTGGCGCTCAAAGCGCTGGCTGCAAGAGTTGGCCTGTCAAGAAGTGCCACCAGCGAGCGGGTTTTGCAACTGGAGCGTAGCGGGGTCATTCGAGGATATCGCGCCGACATCGGTGAAATCGATGCCAATGTCATACGGGCAATCATCCTGGTAGCGCTGAAACGTACACCGGCACTTGGGTTGTTGGACCTTCTGGCACAGAACGCCCAAGTCAAACGGGTTTCATCGGTCAGCGGGCAGCTCGACCTGATTGTGGAGGTTGAAGCACGGACGATTGATGATTTGAACCGTGTACGGGACGCCGTGGCGTGCCACGACTCTGTAGACGACATCACTACGGCAGTAGTGCTGCGGCGTGACATAGACCGGCAGAAGGCGTGATGCAGGAGCGGCCTTGTGTCGCGACAGGGCTGCGAAGCAGCCCCAGGTTTCAGTGCTGATGCACTAATTGCCGGGGCTGCTGCGCAGCCCTATCGCGGCACAAGGCCGCTCCTACAGGGACCGTGCAATCTGTGAGGGCTACTTCAAGGCTGCCACAAAGCTGTCTTTCAGCACCTCGAGAAGGAAGTCGGCATTGGCCCGGCTGAAAATCATTGAAGGGCGCATTTTCAGCACGTTGTCATGCGGGCCTTCAGTGCCGATCAATACCCCACGTTCCCTGGCGCCATCAGCCACTTTCCGGGCCAGGGCCGTGGCCGGCGCCTTCGACTTGCGGTCGGTGACCAGGACGATACCGAGAAACAGCCCCAGCCCGCGCACATCACCAATCACGTCAAATTGCTGCTGAAGCTTGCGGAAACCCTCGAGCAAGTAATTGCCGACGTTCAAGGCGTTTTCTTTCAACTGGTCGCGCTCGATTGCATTGAGCACCGCCAGGCCTACCGCGCACGACACGGGGTTGCCGGCGAAGGTATTGAAATACTCCATGCCGTTGTTGAAGGCATCGGCAACCTCACGGGTGGTCACAACCGCCGACATCGGGTGGCCGTTACCAATCGGTTTGCCCATGGTGACGGCATCCGGCACCACGCCCTGGGTCTCGAATGCCCACCAGTGGCTACCGACGCGGCCGAACCCGACCTGTACTTCATCGGCCAGGCACAGCCCACCCTCGGCGCGAACCATGGCGTAGACCTCCTTGAGGTAGTTGTCAGGCAGGAACACCTGGCCTGCCACGCTGGGAATCGACTCGGCAAGGAAGAACCCGGGGCCCTTGCCTGCCTTGCGCATGGCATCCAGCTGCTCTGCTACCGACTCGGCAAAGCGCTTGCCGTGCTGTTCCACTGGCCAGTGCTCAGGCGCGTAGTAGCTGTCCGGGACCACCGCCTCGTATACATGCGCTGCCCTGCCCTTGCCGGCCTTGCGTTTGTACTTGTAAGGGCTAAGGTCGATGAGTTCTTGCGTGGTGCCGTGGTAGGCCCAGTCCAGCACGATCGCCTGGTCACTGCCGGTGTAGTTGCGCGCCATGCGCAGCATGAGGCTGTTGGCTTCACTCCCCGAACAACCAAAGGACGCTACGCAAAGGCCCTCTGGCAGGGTACCGGTCAGGCGTTCGGCGTATTCGACGATGTTGTCGTGCAGGTAGCGGGTGTTGGTGTTGAGTAGCGCAGCCTGGCGGGTCAAGGCCTCGACCACGTCGGGGTGGCTATGGCCCAGGTGGCACACGTTGTTGAAGCAGTCCAGGTAGGCGCGCCCGAAATTGTCGATCAGCCATACGCCATCACCGCGCACGAACTTGATCGGGTCGCTGTACGAAATCGACAGGTTCGGTAGCAGCAGTTCCTTGCGCCTGGCGATGATCTGGGCCTTGGTCAGCCCTTGCTGGGTGTAGGTCTCTGGCGGGATACCCGCCAAGGACGAGGCATCGGGGAACAGGTCGGCCCACACTTCGCGGTACTCTGGCTCACCCACGCCAATGACCTCGCTCGCGCTCAGCTGTGTATCGGTGGCCATCTGCAGGTGCAGGTGGGGAATCCAGCCGCCGTTTTCATGATCGGTGCCCATGTAGCCGACCAGGTCGCCAGCTTCGAGCTTGTCACCGGCTTTCAAGCGGCTGAGCGCTTCATGGGCCATGTGCCCCCACAAGGTCAGGAATGGCGGGCAACCGGGTGGCGTGTGCTCGATCATCACCAGGCCACCATACCCCAGCGGGTCTGGTTCAACCTCCACACTTCTGACAGTGCCAGCGACCGGTGCGTACAACGGCGTACCTGCTGGCATCACCAGGTCGACACCGACATGCAGTGTACGGCGTTGCCCCTTGATGAAGCGGGACTCGAACGCGCTGTCGGTGTAGATGCTGCGCAACTCACCCCACGGCCCGATGGCCAGCGGCACCTGGTGAGCAGCAGAGAACTGCTCCCACCAACGGGTTGCATCTGCAGGGCGTTGCTCAGCCGAGGCGATGGTCATCTCGTGGGTGGCGTCGCCAAACGGGGCAATCACCTTGTTCAGGATGGCGGCAGACGGGCGTACCAGGTCGGCGAAGGATTTGTGGTTGTCCGCAATCCAGCGGCGGACATCACCCGCGCCTTCGATGGCATCGAAACCACAGGCCTTGCGCAGGATGCCGGTGGCCAGCCGTGGGTTCATCGCATCAAGCTGTTCCAGAAGGCGCCAGGCAGGCGCTTCACTGATCGCCAGGTAGGGGTTGTCGTCTGTCTGGTCATGCCGGGAAGCGGAGAAGGTGACGCTGATGACCAGGCGCATGGCGATCAGGTTGAACAACACATCAAGCTCTTGCGCTTGCAGCGGGTACTTTTCATGGAAACCGGCGACCAGCGCAGCAGCGGCGCCGATCGGGTCGTCCATGTCGAGAATGGCGTAGGCACTGGCGATCGCAACCTCGGCTATCAGCACGGTATGCACGGCATCGCCAAAGTCGATGAAGCCAGTCACGGTACTGGTAGTTTCGGCATCGACCAGAATGTTCCAGTCGTTGGCATCGTTGTGGATCACCTGGGCCCGCAGGGAAGCCAGCCTTGGCTGTACAGACTGTTCGAACTGGGTGATGAAGCGCTCGACAATGGCCCGACGTTCAGGGCTCTTTATGAAGTGCAGCCGCGAACGGGAGCGCGCAGCATGGCGCAGATCCCAGTCAAGGTCGCGGATGGCACCCGGGTGCATGAAGCCCTGCAGCGCGCGGTCGAGTTCACCGAGTGCCTGGCCGAAGTTGCTCATCAGTGCGAATGAGCGCCTGGCCTCGGCAAGTGGCGTGCCGGCCAACCAGCTGACCAGGCGCACTGCGTGCTTTTCACCTGTGGCACCGGTCACCGACGGCAGGTAGTCGCCAGCCACGCTGGCCCGCAAGTGAGGCACGCCCAGATGCCCGCCGTGCACGGCCAGGTGATCGAGCAGCGCGGTTTGAAACTCGCTTTCTACCCTGGGCTCGCTGGCATTGACGATTTTGAGTATCCAGCCCGCATCCAGGCCCGTCTGCAGCCGGTAATTGCGATCACGCTCCCCGTCCAGGGGCGTGGCAGTGCCAGAGACATTGAAGAAATCTTTTGCGAGGCCCTCTGCATCGCTTGCCGAAAACCGAGGTGCCGGGTGGGAAAGGTCTGTCATATCATCACGTTCCGAGCGAGCAAATTGTTTTTTCAATAGCTTGTCATGCACCACCGAAACCGACACCCTGCATACGGTCGGGATCAACAGGCATTATGCCGGTTCTGACCGGCATAAAGACGGCGAGCTAATCGGGTGCTGCAATGCGTGAGCTGGATGCAAAAGATCGTGAGATTCTTGAAGTACTTTCGAAGGACGCGCGCATTGCGCTGAAGGCATTAGCCGGCCGCATAGGCCTTTCCAGAAGCGCCACGACCGAGCGCGTTGCCAACCTTGAACGCAGCGGGATCATTCGCGGTTATCGGGCGGATATCGGCGAGATAGACGCCAATGTCATCCGCGCGATCTTGCTGGTAACGTTACAGCGCACACCTGCCATGGGGCTGCTTGACCAGCTGGCTACTGACGCACGCGTGCGGCGAGTTTCCTCGGTGAGCGGTCAGCTTGACCTGGTGGTTGAAGTGGAGACCCGGACCATCGACGACCTCAACCAGGTACGCGACAACGTCGCACGCCATGAATCCGTGGATGACATTACCACGTCGGTAGTCCTGCGCCGTGATATCGACCGCCAGGGTGCCTGACGACCTGCAGGATGGCACGGGCTTCGCCGGTGCCATCCACGCCTAGGGAATCAAGCTTCGCGCATATGCCGCTCCTGGCGCTCCTGCCGCTCCTTGGCCTCGATGCTCAGTGTCGCTGTCGGCCGCAGCAGCAAGCGCTTCAGGCCGATGGGCTCGCCGGTGTCCTTGCACCACCCGTACTCACCTCGTGCAATGCGCTCCAAGGCTTCGTCGATCTTGTCCAGCAGCTTCTTTTCCCGCTCAAGCAGGCGCAGCTGCCATTGCCGCTGCTCTTCCACAGTGCCCAGGTCAGATGGGTCGCTGGTTGGCTCGAATGCGCGCATCAGCTCGAAATCGCTGGATATTCGCGCTTGCAACTCGTTGCGCTGCGACAACAGCAGGTCGCGGAAGAACCCCTGCTGGCGGGCATCCATGTAGGCCTCTGCAGGCATGCAAAGCAGTTCTTGTTCGGTCATGTCCATACGCTCGCGGCAGCATTCGAAGGTCGGGCCCGGGTTGCAAATGAATCGTCACTTGGCTAATTTTGTTACTGTATAACATTCGCTAAGGAGTTCTACAATGAAACCATGCATTCACCCCGACTACCGCCCCGTTCTGTTTCACGATGTGGCTGCCAGTGCCTTCTGGCTGATCCGCTCGACCATCGAAACAGACAAGACCCACGTGCACACCGATGGCATCAGCTACCCCTACGTCACCCTCGACGTTTCCAGTGCCTCGCACCCGATCTACACCGGCCAGGAACGCAAGGCGAAGGCCGAGGGCCGGGTGGCTGGCTTTAACAAGCGGTTTGCAGGTTTTACTGCCAAGTAGGAAAAAGCCGCTTTCGGATCAGGGAAAGCGGCTTTTCCAACCCATCATCGCGCCGCCTCAAGCCGCCCAGGTTTCCTGAAGATGGCGCCACAACACGCGTCCGCTTTCAGCACTTAACAATGCAGTGGAGATGCGCGCCTTCGCTTTCTGGCCGGGCAAATGGTGCGTCTCGCGATAGCACACCACGGCACCCTCCGGCCAGTGTGCGATTGTTTCCAGTTCGGTGACCTCAATGCTCAACCCTGGCTGAGACCCTGCACGCTGAGCAAACAGGGATGAAACATCGCCCAGGCCTACCTGAGCACCAGCAGGCGTCACCATTGAAAAATCCGCGTGAAACCGCTCGACCATGGCTGCAACAGAACCCTCCCCCCTGGCGAAAAGCGCCTCGATCAATACGTGCAGATCAATGACTTCTTTCAGATACCGATTCATGACGTTCCTTTCGTTTGACAAGTGAGCGTATCCGCAGACAGAACAGGACGGCCAGGCAGGTTGCCTGCACCCCTCCTGCCAGCATGAATGTGGCTTGGTAGGCTTGCCGAGTCCCCAAGAGCATGGTCAGCAAGCTGAAGAACAGGCTGACGGCTGTCACGCCAAGGCAGAAGCTCAACTGCCGGTTCAGGGCCCACAAGGTACTGGCCTGGCCAAGTTCCGATGATGCCAATGCTGAAAAGGCAGCGCTTTGCGCGACGCTGGTGCATAAGCTCCCCCCGACACCGAGCAGCGCGTAGGCAATCATCAGTGAAGACGTGCTGTAAGCCAGCGCCAGCAGCGCATAACCCGGTATCTGCAGCGCCAGCCCCAGCAGCAGTAACGGGGTGGGCCCGAATGATCTGTAACACCAGGTGGTGCAAGCGATCGCCAGCGCTGCCCCCACGGTCCATGGCAACATCAGGCTGCCTGCTGCGCTTGCGGTCCATCCAAGGTCGGCCTGAAGGTAAAGCATGGCCAACAGGTTTACGCCGATGAACAGGCCCGGCACAGCCAGGTACAACATCATCGATCCGGCGAAAACGGGCTCTCGCATCACCGAGAAGTCCAACAGGGGTGCAGCGATACGCCGTGAGTGACGCAGGTAGCTGCCGAGCAAGATTGCAGCCAGTGTGGCCCAGGCCATAGCCATGCCACCCTGGCCCCCCCCCGCATCAGTCATACCCAGCAAGCCGCTGGCAACCCCTGCCCCAGCCAGTAGCAAGCCTTTGCCATCAAAGGGTTCATTGCGCGCGGCTGCCGGTGGGCGCGGTAACCAGCAATCGCCCAGAAGCAAGGCCAGCAGTGCCATGGGAAGACTGGCGAGCAGCACCCACTGCCAGGGCATCCGTTGCGACAACCAACCGCCTGCCAGGGGTGATACGGCTGGCGCTAGCAAGCCTATGGCCATGATCGCCATGGTCACCCTTGGCCGCTCATGGGCCGAGTACAGGCGGTAGACCAGTGCCTGGCCCAGGGGAATGAACAGCCCGGCGGCAAAACCCTGCAGCCCGCGTAAAGGTAACAGCGTTGCCATCTGCCCCGACCAGGCGATCAGCAGTGTGGCGCCTGAGAAAAACACCAGTGAACCCAGCAACACCGGGCGCTCGCCCATGCGCTGCCCCAGCCATCGGCTGGGTAACATTCCCAGCATCAGCCCAAGCAGATAGGCCGTACTCACCCAAGCCAGCGTGGCGACATCAGCGTGCAGTGCTTCACCTATTTTCGGTGAAACCACGGCGGTGATGAAGGTATTGATCAGGTCTACGAAGAAACCCAGCAAGTAGAACAGCGTGATGCGACGACGCAGGTTGAGTAAGGCCACGGTGAACTCCAGTCAGCGAGCGTGACTGTACCCCTGCACCGACAGCGACATAAGTGCTGTAATATCGCCCACACTGTTAACTGATTTTTGACAATGATGCTCGACCTCAATCGCGTTGCCAGCTTTGTCGCCGTTGCAGATAGCGGCAGCTTTACCAAGGCTGCTCAGTTGCTGGGCCAGTCCAAGGCGCGGATCAGCTTCAATGTACGGCGCCTGGAAGCTGAGCTGGGCGCCAGCCTGTTGGCCCGTAACACCCGCCGCAGCGTGCTGACCGACTGCGGTGAACGGTTTCTGGTTGAAGCACGTCAGCTGCTTGACCAGGTGGAGCGCGCGACAGCCAGCGTGCAGCAGTCATCCGCGGGGCTTGGCGGGCGGTTACGCATCACCAGTACCTCCGCCTTTGCCCAGCGTGCAGTGCTGCCGGTGCTGGCCGACATGGCAGAAGCTCATCCCGATCTGTCGATCGAGCACGTAGCGTCATCGCACCTCTGTGACCTGGTTGCTGAACGCTTCGACGTGGCAATCCGGCTAGGCGAGTTGGCGGACTCCGATTACAAGGCCGCCAGGATTGGCGACTATGCCTTGCAGCTGGTCGCCAGCCCGGCGTATCTGCTACGGCACCCGGTTGGCTCAGCGGAGGCGCTGGTCAACGTGCACTGGCTGGCTCATACGCACCTGAGCGATGCGCCCTGGCGCTTCTTCAACTCACAGTCCATGACCGAAAGCTGCCAGTTCGTGCGCCCGTCCCGCTTTCAGGCAGATAGCGCAGAGGCGTTGCTGGACATGGCCTTGCGCGGGCTCGGGGTTGCGCTTCTGCCAAGCTGGTTGGTAGACGACGCCATCGCGAAGGGTAAGCTCAGCGCCGTCCTTGACCCACAACACTTTGCACGGCAACCCATTCATGCGTTGTACCGCAACAGCATGTATGTACCTGCGGCAACACGCGTTTTCATTGACCACCTGGCAGCCCGATGGGCCCTTGAGGACACCGGGCTGTAACAGCCATATCACGTTGCTGGCACAGCTCGCATGCGTGCAAGCACGCCCTGAATCTCGCCAACAACCTGCCGCGTTGCCTCGTCGATCGTCCCTTCATTACGGCACAGCACCCAGCCGTGCGCTGCAACGGCACGCTCGAACGCCTCGGTACAGGCCACCTGTTCATCCAGGTTGTGGATCACCGTACTGCCCAGCCCACGCGTACGCGCCGCGGCCCGTGCCCATGAGGTTTCAGGGGCTGTGACCACCCCGACATGCAAATCGGGCACTTGCACGTTTCGCTCAAGGTTCAGGCGCAAGATCTGGTCGAACGGCACCGTGCGGCGGAACGCAGCATCGGAGGGGTACCAGCGATCAATCAGGATGATGCTGTCAGCTGGCTGCCTGGGCAGCACATGCCGGGAAATCCAGGCGCGGCTCTCGGCAAAGCGCTCGCACACCTTGAACTCCAGTTCCCGGCATGGGCTTCTGGCAAGCTGGTTGACCAGGGCCATGGTCTCGCCCCGGCAAGGGTCGTTCTTTCTTTCACAAAGGCGGATCACCTTGTTCCCGTCCAGCCGCAAGGCTTGAGTGACGGCCTCCAGCAGCGTGGTCTTGCCGGTACCCTTGGGCCCATCAATGGAAACAAACAGCGGGCGGTTCATCGTTCAATACCAGTAGGCTCAGGCGCGGGATGAGACCATTGATCGTGGCTCGGCTTCAAGCGATTCTCTTTCTGCGTCAACCCTGAGCCTTCCAACCCACTTGCTCAAGGGCCGTCAGCAGCCGCTTACCCTGCAGGCCCGGCACCTCTCGCCCATCCTCTGCCTGCATGGTCCTGCCAGCCAGGATCGCGTTGACAATGGCCTCTTCCACCGCCTCGGCCGCTGCTGCGAACAGCGGCGATATATGGTCGTTGTTGACCATCGCCACTTGCGCTGTCATCGGCAGATCGCGGCGATTGTAGTCGGCAGGCGCCAGCCCGGTATTCCCCGTCGAGAATGCCAGGAAGATATCGCCGCTGGAGTCATCGGTGCCGCCACCCGTGCGGGCAATGCCCAGCGCAGCACGTTGCGCCAGCCGTTGGCACTGATGCGGCAGCAACGGTGCATCGGTGGCCAGTACCACCACGATCGAGCCCATGCCGGGGGTATCCTGCTGGTCAAATGGCGTGGGCAGGTCAAGCAACACCCGGCCTACGGGATAGCCATCCACCCGCAGATCGCGGCGCTGGCCATGGTTGGCCTGGACAAAGGCACCCACCGTCCAGCTACCCTGCTCTGCCGGCAATAGCCGCGACGCAGTACCGATCCCGCCTTTGAATTCATGGCAGATCATGCCGGTACCCCCCCCTACCGCACCTTCGGTAACGGGCCCGCCACGGGCCGCCCCCAGCGCTTGCTGTACCAGGTCCGCATTCACATGCTGCCCCCAGATGTCGTTCAGCACGCCGTCGTAGGTCTCCATCACCACCGGCATGCACCAGTAGGTCGACGCGTCCGCCAGGGTCGCATGCTCATGGGCGATGAGTGCATCGCGCACCACGCCGACGCTGTGCGTGTTGGTGGTGGCAATGGCTGTCGTCAACAGGCCCGCCTCACGAATCCACTCCAGGCCTGTGGCGTCGCCATTGCCATTGAGCACATGGTAGCCGGCAAAGCACGGTTGATGGCGCGCCGGGCCTTCGCGGGGCTCGATGACACTGACACCGGTGCGTACAGGCTTGCCATTGTGGTGCTTGTCCAGGGTGGCGTGGCCAACCCGCACACCCGGCACATCGGTAATGGCGTTGTGGGGGCCAGGCCGACCAAGGCCCAGCGTGATACCGAAATCGCGTGCTCGCATCTTGTCTCTCGCTCAAAGTTTCTGGAAGGCCGGGCTCAACTTGCCATACGTGCCGTACAGCAACACGGAGGTCAGCAGAATGCCAAGAATGATGAAAATGTCCCGGGCTGAAGCCGTACTCAACAGGGTAGTCAACAGGTACCCGGCCCCGGTCACCGCAGCCAAGGCAGGCAGTGGCCACAGCGGCATCCGGTAAGGGTGCTCGCGGTCGCGGCGCAGCACGCGGCTGAACAGCCCGCACATCCCCACCACCAGGTACACGCACAGGATCAGCAGTACGGTGAAGGACGTGAGCTCCGACAGGTTGGAACTGAACGTCAAGGCAGCGGAAGGCACGGCGAGGAACAGCGTGGCCAGCCAGGGGGATTCCCACTTGGGGTGGATGCGGATGAAGGCGCGGTTCAGGGTCGGCATCCACAACGCATCCCGCCCGCTGCTGTAGATCACCCGCCCGCTCTGGATGACCAGGGCAATGATGGCATTGAACACCGAAAGGAAAATCCCGGCGCTGACCAGGCGCGAGAGTGTTTCGTTGCCATGGGCCGTCAGCAGGTAGCCGATAGGGTCCGGGCTGGCCAGCATCGCCTCAAGCGAGGGTGCCCCTACCAGCAGCGCCACCAGCGGGACCACTTCGATGGCCAGCACCAGCACCAGCGACCACAGCACTGCCCTGGCGATCCCACGCCCGCCACATTTCATGTCTTCGGCCAGCAACACGGCGCCGCCATAACCGTTGAAAGAGAACAGCGCAGTGCCCACCGCACCAATCACCAGCGCCCAGGGCGCCGCGTGCAGTATCCCGTTATCGAGTACCAGCGGGCTGACAAGGCTGCTGACCGGTTGCTGGGCGTGGCCAAAGCCCAACACCACGATCACCATCAGTGCCGCCACCTCAAGGAACAGGCAAATGCCGGTGACCCACGCGTTCAGCTTGATGTTGAGAATGCCAAGCAAATAGCCCAATGCCACAATCACCAAGGCCACCGTCTGCCCGTCAAGCTGGGTGCCGAGCGCTGCATTCAGGTAAGTGGCTGCCCCCGTGGCCAAGACCGGTGGAATGAACACCAGCATCGCCAGCACGGTAAGGAACGTGGCGTAACCGGCCATCCCGCCAAATACCCGCTTGGCAAACACGTATTCACCCCCTGCCGCACTGTGCGCCCGGCCCAGTTCGGCATAGCAAAGCGCAAACATCAGCGCCAGCACACCACCTAGCACGAAGGCCCAGATCACACCTGTACCTGCCTGGGCGATAGCAAAGGGCGCAATGACGAAGACGGAGCTTGCGGGTGTCACCGATGACACGGTGATGGCGACTACATCAGCGACGCTCAGCGTCGGTTTGAGTTCTGGGGTGGGTGCACTACAGGACGTCATTTGTTCATCCTCACGTTGTTGTTAGTGTCAGAGGCAGAACCAGTAAGCGAAACGTGGCGAGCTCGACGGCCCGCTTGATAGGTATGAAATCTATGCGGCGGCGCCCGGCAGGACAATTCCCACTAAGGGGTACCCCGGTTGACAGCTGAGGCAAAGCGGGTGCCAATGCCCTACTTCTTTCAAGGACGCTGTCGTGGAAATTCTCTTTCATGAAGTTGCCGGCCACACCGCGCTGGCCAGAACGATCGAGCAGATTGGCAGCCAGCGGTTCTGGCGTCAGCTGATCCTGGTGCTGAGGCACTGGGTGCCGTTCGACAACGCGCTGGCGATGCACTTCCCTCCCCAGGGCGCCCCACAAGTGCTGGAGGAATACGATGCAGCGCCAGCCCCCGCAGCGGGTGAGCTGTACCTCGACGGGTTGTACCTGCTAGACCCTTTCTACCAGGCCGGCCGCGAAGGCTTGGCCAGTGGTTGCTACCACCTGGAAGAAGTGGCCCCGGACCATTTCTGGCAAACGGACTATTACCAGAACTACTTCCAGGACCATGTGCTGGTCGACGAAGTCCAGTTCCTGTTACAACTGCCCGATGGGGTGTTGTCGCTGTCACTGGGCATGCGCCGCGCTTTCGACGCAACAGAGCTGGGCAAGCTCAACCTGATCAGTGCCTGGGTGCTGGCACTGCTTGGGCAGCACTGGGCGCGTAGTGGCGTGCCGGTGCCCGTGCAGGCGCCGGTTGGCGATGCATTGGCCAGGTTCGCCCAAGGCCTGTTGTCCGAGCGGGAGCTGGAAATCGCCCGCCTTATCCTGCGCGGCTACTCGTCGAAAGCGATGGCGCAACGGCTCGGTATCTCGCCAGAAACCATAAAGGTGCACCGGCGCCACCTATACGCGAAGCTGAACATCTCGTCTCACCCCGAATTGTTTTCGATGTTCATACGGGAGCTGGGGTTCGCAGATGAACGGGGGGAGACCCCATCAGCCTGAAAAGGCAACCATCCGGCAATGCCCAAGGCGGACAATGCCTGCTAGGCTGACGATGGCGGCCGTCCTGGCAGCCTACTCTTTACCCTTAGGCACGGGCCAAATGACCTTCGACCCACAAGTAAACCTGACCAACTGCGACCGCGAACCCATCCAGATCCCTGGCAGCATCCAGCCCCACGGCTGCCTGCTGGCCTGTGATGCATCCGCGACAGTGGTGCTGCGCCATTCGGTCAACGCCCCGCATCTGCTGGGCCTGGCAGGCGATATCAACGGCCAGAAGCTGCACACGGTGCTAGGGCACGAGGTAGCCCATACCCTGCGCAACGCGCTGGCCCGTACCCGCGAAGCCTCGCGCCCTGCACTCAGCTTCAGCGTGATGCTGCCCAACGGCCAGGCCTTCGATATCGCCGCCCACCTGTTCAAAGGTACGGCAATCCTGGAGTTCGAACCGGCCGGCGCCAGCATCGCCGAGCCCATCGAGCTGGCCCGTACCCTGATCGCGCAGCTGCGCGAAATCGACCAGACCGGCAAATTGTTCCGCGACGCTGCCCGCTTTGTCCGGGCCGTACTGGGCTACGACCGGGTGATGATCTACCAGCTCGGCGCAGACGGTGCCGGCAAGGTGGTCGCCGAAGCCAAACGTGGCGACCTTGAAAGCTTCATGGGCCAGTACTTCCCCGCCTCCGACATCCCGCAGCAGGCCCGAGCGCTTTACCTGCGCAACCCGATCCGGGTCATTTCCGACGCCCAGTTCAAAACGGTCGCCATAGAGCCGGTCCTTGACCCGTCAGGCGAACCGCTCGACCTGTCCTACGCGCACCTGCGCAGCGTGTCGCCGGTCCATTGCGAGTACCTGTGCAACATGGGCGTGGGCGCCTCCATGTCAATATCGGTCATCGTCAACGGCGAGCTGTGGGGGATGATCGCCTGCCACCACTACGCGCCACGTACCTTGGCAATGGGGCAGCGGGTGGCCGCCGAAATGTTCGGCGAGTTTTTCGCGCTGCATATCGAGACCCTGCGCAGCCGGCAAAAACTCGAAGCCGCCGTGCGGGTTCACAAAGCACTGGACACCATCGTGCGCGATGCCAACCAGTCAGCGGACATCAATGGGTTCTTCCACTCACGCCTGCCGCGGCTGATGTCGCTGATCCCCTGCGATGGCATCGGCATGTCGTTGCAAGGCCGCTGGGCATCGGCGGGGCTGACATTGCCCAAGGCTGCCGTGCCCGACCTGTTGCGCCTGGCGGATATGGTCGCCGATGGCCGTACTTGGGCGTCCAACCGCCTGTCGATGGTGCACCCTTCGGCCCAGGCGTATTTCACCGATGTGTCCGGCGTGCTGATCATTCCGATGTCGCAGCAGCCGAGGGATTACCTGATCTTCTTTCGCAAGGAGGTCATCGAGACGCTCGACTGGGCCGGGGACCCGAACAAGACCTACGACAGCGGCGCGCTGGGCGATCGCCTGACGCCACGCAAAAGCTTCGCCATCTGGAAAGAAACCGTTCACCAGCAGTCGCTGCCCTGGACCGAACAGGATCGCCAGTTTGGCGATGCCATCCGCACCGCCATCGTCGAAGTGGTGCTGCACAACAGCGAACTGCTCGCCAGCGAGCGCTCGAAGGCTGAAGTGCGCCAGCGCATCCTTAACGAGGAGCTCAATCACAGGGTCAAGAACATCCTGTCGCTGATTGGTGCGCTGGTTGCCCACCCGACCTCCGAGAGCCAGACCCTCCAGGACTATGTGGCCACCCTCAAAGGGCGTATCCAGGCATTGTCATTGGCCCACGACCAAGTGGTGCGTGGGGATGGTGGCGGCCGCCTGGCAATGCTGCTGGAGGCCGAGCTTTCGCCCTATCGCACTGCTGCCGACGTGATCGAGCTGCAGGGCCCGAACGTCATCCTCGACGCGCGCGCCTACTCGGTGATGGCCCTGGTGCTGCACGAACTGGCCACCAATGCGGCCAAGTATGGTGCGCTATCGCGGGCCGGCGGCAAGCTTGCGGTGAGCTGGGCGATCGACGCCGCCAGCGCCTGCGTCATCAGCTGGCGTGAAAGTGGCGGGCCAACGGTACGCCCGCCCAGCCGCACTGGCTTTGGATCGGTACTGATCGACCGCAGTATCCCGTTCGACCTGGGCGGCACCAGCACGGTGGAATATTACCCCGAAGGCCTGCAAGGCGTTTTCCGGATCCCTGACAAGCACCTGACCGTAGCTGACACCGTCGAGCCAGCCATCCCGGTCTCGGCCATGGCCCGCGTAGGCGATACCTTTGCAACACGGGCGGGCTTGTGCGTGCTGATCCTCGAAGACCAGTTGGTGATCGCAGTCGGCTTGGAGCAGATTCTCAACGATGCTCAAATCAAAGACGTGATCACCGCCAATTCCGAAGCCGAGGCGATGCAATTGCTCGCCCGCCGCACACCGGACGTTGCGATACTGGATGTCAACCTGGGCACCGGCACATCCATTTCCGTGGCCGATGAACTGGTGCGCCGTCAGGTTCCATTCCTGTTTGCCACAGGCTATGGCGATGGCATCAGCATTCCCGAGCACTTGAAGGGCGTCCCCGTAGCGCGCAAGCCTTACGATGCCAATAGCATCCTGGCCAGCCTGCAGGGCCTGTTGGAACGTTGACAGAAGTGACGGACATTGTGCGGCCAGCAAGGCCTGGGGGGATGGCGCGGCAGAAGCCGCTCTTGCAGGAGGACAGCGCCAGCCCTGAGGCTGGCGCCGTACCTTAAGGCTTACACCGCCAGCGCGCGCTCACGCAGCTCGCTGTTGAGGATGCGGTCGTTCTCGCTGTAATCGACCGGGCAGTCGATCACGTGCACGCCTGGGGTCTTGATGCAGTGTTCCAGCAGTGGCAGCAGACCTTCGGCGCTTTCCACGCGGTGGCCGTTGGCACCGTAGGCTTCGGCGTATTTGACGAAGTCCGGGTTGCCGTAGTCCAGGCCGAAATCGGTGAAGCCCATGTTGGCCTGCTTCCAGCGGATCATGCCGTAGCCATCGTCACGCAGGATCACCACGGTGATGTGCATGCCCAGGCGTACTGCCGTTTCCAGCTCCTGGCTGTTCATCATGAAGCCGCCGTCGCCGCACACCGAGATCACCGGGCGGTCCGGGTGCACCAGGTGCGCCGCCATGGCCGATGGCAGGCCGGCGCCCATGGTGGCCAAGGCGTTGTCCAGCAGCACGGTGTTCGGTTTGTGCGCCTTGTAGTTGCGGGCGAACCAGATCTTGTAGATGCCGTTGTCCAGGGCAACGATGCCTTCGGACGGCAGTACGCGACGGATGTCGGCCACCAGGCGCTGCGGGTAGACCGGGAAGCGGTTGTCATCAGCGCCTTCGGCGATCTGTGCTTCGTTGGCTTCACGGATGGCCATCAGGCGGGTGAAGTCCCAGTGCGACGTGTCGTTCAGCGCTTCGCTGATCTGCCACACAGCGTTGGCGATGTCGCCGATCACTTCCACCTGCGGGAAGTACACGGCATCGACTTCGGCAGAGCGGAAGTTGATGTGGATGACTTCGGTACCGCCACGGACCATGAAGAACGGCGGCTTCTCGATCACGTCGTGGCCGATGTTGACGATCAGGTCAGCGGCTTCGACGGCGCGGTGCACGAAGTCACCCGACGACAGCGCAGCGTTGCCGAGGAAGCGCGGGTGGCGCTCGTCGACCACACCTTTACCCATCTGGGTGGTGATGAACGGGATGCCGGTCTTGTCGATCAGCTGCTTGAGGACCTTGGCGGTCATCTTGCGGTTGGC
>NZ_SSOI01000069.1:0-91302 GCF_029873175.1 Pseudomonas sp. BN505 | reverse complement strand
GCAGGTCGGCCAGACCGGCAAGATCGTTGCGCCACAGCTGTACATCGCCGTCGGTATCTCCGGTGCGATCCAGCACCTGGCCGGCATGAAAGACTCCAAAGTGATCGTTGCGATCAACAAGGACGAAGAGGCGCCGATCTTCCAGGTGGCCGACTACGGCCTGGTTGCCGACCTGTTCGAAGCGGTTCCGGAGCTGGAAAAGCTGGTCTGATCCGCCTGCTTCACTTATAAAGAACCCGGCCCTCGCATTGAGGGTCGGGTTTTTTTATGGGTTGAGGAGTGAGGGATGACGTTGCGCGGAACGGGCAGGGTGCTGGCATGCATGGTGGCGTTGGTGACGCCATTGGCCATGGCAGCAGGCAAGTGCGAGCGCCTGGTGGCAACCGGCAGCCCTGATGCTCCGCCTTATTCGTGGCAGGACCCGAAAGACCCGAAACACCTGATCGGCGCCAACGTCGACCTGCTGCGCCAGGTGGCTGGCGAGCTGGGGGTGAAGGTGGAGGTGCTAAGTGCTGGCCGCCGCGACCAGGCCCTGGAGGAAGTGCGCAGCGGGCGTATGGACCTGCTGCTCGATACGCCGATGCAGGTGGAACAACTGACCGCGCTGGACTACATCCACCCACCCCTTCAACTCAACGAATACCTGGTGTGGACACGCCACGATGCCACGTTGACCTTCGATGGCCCGGCGGACCTGGCCCAGTACCAGGGCAGCTTGTCCGAACGCGCGCGCCTGACCCCGGCCTTTACCGCGTTTGCCAAGGCCCAGCTGAAGCTGGTGCCAGCGCAGAACCTGACCCAGGCGTTCCAGAAACTGGTGCTTGGCCAGGTGGACTATGTGCTTGCTGGCCGCTATTCGGGCATGGCCATGGCCCAGAGCCTGGGCATGAACAATGACCTGATCGCCCGCGGCCTGCCGGTGGACCGGCCAGGCCTGTACCTGGCCCTGTCGCACAACTCGGCATGCAATGACAGCTGGTTGCGTGGGCAATTGGCAAAAAAACTGACAGAATTGCCGATCTCCGGTGCGTCCGAGGCGGTCCTGCAACGTAATGTCGAGCGCTGGAAAGCGCAGTTGCAGGTGCCGGCGGACGCCCCCAAACACTAGGAAGATTGCGTGAGAACCCAACCACTAATCCTTGCCTTGGCCGTGCTCGGCCTGGCTGGCTGCGCCAATGATCCGGCCCCTGACGAGCAGATGCGCATTTCCGAACAGGCACTGGAGCAGGCCAGGGCCGTAGGTGCCACCGAGCAGGTCGAAACGCTGCAGATGGCTGAAGGCAAGCTGGCCCGGGCCAAGGCCAACATGCTGACCCAGGACTACCGTGATGCGCGCATGCGCGCCGAGCAGGCCGAGCTTGATGCCCGCCTGGCCGAGGCCCAGGTGCTGAACCAGAAAAGCGAAGAGCAACTGCAACTGCTGCAGTCGCGGGTCAAGCGCTTGCGCAAGCAACTGGAGGTGCAGCCATGATGCGCCGTACACCATTGGCCGCGCTGGCGTTGCTGGCGCTGGCAGCAGGCTTGCAAGGTTGTGCCAGCCAGCGCAGCTCTGCTGCGCTGGATGAAGCCAGTGCCACCTTCGCCAAGGTCAAGGATGATTCCGATGTGCTGCGCAGTGCGCCACGTGACGTGATCCGCGCAGGTGAGTCGCTGGCCCGTGCCGAGCGCCTGTCCAGCTATATCGGCACCGGTTCCGATGTGCGTCATTACGCTTACCTTAGCCAGCGCTACAGTGAAATTGCCAGTGAGCATGCCAAGCTGGCGCTGAACCAGGAGCGCCAGGCCAAGCTTGACCTCGAGCGTCAGCGCCTGCAGTTGGCGTTGCGCGAGGCCAAGTTGGCCAGCGTGCAGCAGCAGGGCAAGTGGGTCGAGTCGCAGATCGCTGCGCTGGCTTCGGAGCAGACTGATCGTGGCCTGGTGATGACGCTGGGTGACGTGCTGTTTGATACTGGCCGTGCCGAGCTGAAGAATTCGGCCAGCCGTACCGTGCTCAAGCTGGTGCAGTTCCTTCAGCTCAACCCGCGGCGGGTAGTGCGTATCGAAGGTTATACCGACAGCACTGGCGCGGCCGAAGACAACCTGAAACTGTCCCGCGACCGGGCGCAGGCCGTGGCCGACATGCTGGTGGACCTTGGCATCGACGAAAAGCGCCTGCAGGTCGAGGGCTATGGCGACCAGTACCCGATCGAGGCCAACGCCTCTGAGCGGGGCAGGGCGCAGAACCGCCGCGTGGAGATCGTGTTCTCCGACGACAAGGGCAGGCTCGCGCCTGCGCGCTGATCGCTGGCGTGCGGAGGACGGCACCGGCTTTGCCGGTGTTCGCGGCTAAAGTCGCTCCCACAGGGTAGTGTCAAGCCCAGGACATGTGCAGAACCTGTATGAGCGGCCTTGTGCCGCGAAACGGCCGCAATGCGGCCCCGCTTTTTGTCGGCTTAGTCGTTTCGATAGCTATCACGCTATTGTATTGTCGACTATGTTGCATTCTGTCCCAGTACACTTTGCAACTGTTACGGTATCCTCTACCGTCACTGAGCCGTACAAGAACAACGAGCCGCCGCCATGACCAACCTGCTGCTGTACCAGCGTATCGCCCAGCAACTGGCCGATGACATCCGTCGTGGTGTCTACCAGCCAGGCGAGCGGGTACCCTCCGTGCGCAAGATGAGTGCCCAGCTCAATGTCAGCCATGCCACGGTGCTGCAGGCCTATGCCAACCTCGAAGACCAAGGGTTGATCCGCGCGCGGCCACAATCTGGCTACTACGTGCACCAGACGCCGGCCCTGACCGCGCAAACACCGGACATTGCCCGGGTGGAGCGCCCGGGCCTGGTCACCCGTGCCAGCATCATCCAGCAAGTGCTGACCGAGGCCCGCCGTGATGGCGTGTTCCCGTTCGGCGCCGCGGTGCCGCATGTCGACTACCTGCCAGTACGTGCCCTGCATCAGCAAATTGCCAAGGTCACCCGCTTTCACAGCCCGCGCGCCTTCAGCTACATGTTCAGCCCCGGTTTCGAGCCGCTGCGCCGGCAGATCGCCATTCGCATGCGCGATGCCGGCGTGCTGGTCGACCCGCGTGAAGTGATCGTGACCCATGGCTGTGTCGATGCCCTGCAAATGTCCCTGCGTGTGTTGACCCGCCCGGGCGATCTGATCGCTGCCGAGTCGCCGACCTATTACGGGTTGCTGCAACTGGCCGATTTGCTGGGCCTGAAAGTGATCGAGATCCCCAGCGATCCATCCACGGGTATCAGCCTTGAAGCCTTGCAGCTGGCGGCTAACCAGTGGTCGATCAAGGCCCTGGTACTTACGGCGCGCCTGAGCAATCCGCTGGGTGGCACGGTCCCTGAGGAGCGGCAAAAGCAGTTGCTGCGTCTGGCGTCAGACTTCGATATTCAGATTATCGAGGACGACATCTATGGCGAGTTGATGTTCGAGCAAGGCAAGACCAAAGCGCTGAAGGCATTCGACCGCCTGGACCGGGTGATCTACTGTTCAAGCTTCTCCAAAACCCTGTCCCCTGGTGTGCGCGTTGGCTGGATGATCGCCGGGCGCTATCAGGACGAAATTCAGCGCCTGCAGACCTTCACCACCCATTCGGCCTGTAGCGTGACGCAGATGGGGGTGGCGGCCTACCTGGAAAATGGCGGTTACGACCGGCACCTGCGCTACATCCGCCAGGAGTATCGCAAGAACCTCAGTGCCTACCAGTTGGCGGTGCAGCAGCACTTCCCCGAGGGTACCCAGATGACCCGGCCCACGGGCGGTTTCATCCTCTGGATCAGCCTGCCCGGGCGGGTCAATACCCAGGAGCTGCATGTGCGGGCGCTGGAGCAAGGCATCAGTATCGCGCCGGGGTTAATATTCAGTAACACAGAACAGTTCAACCACTGCATCCGCCTTAATTGTGGCATCCCGTGGAACAAAGAGGCCGAGCGGGCAGTGATTACGCTGGGTTTGCTGGCTCATCAGTTGTGCAGGGAGCCTGCGCTCACACTTTTGTAAGGCTTGCCAGCCGCCCGTGGAACATGGAGCATACGCACCTTTCTTGCCAGTCTGTCCATTTGCCATGAAAGCTTTGCGCCGTTTTGCCTTGATCTTGTGCCTAGCACCGCTCTGCTACCTGGGCAGTCCAGCCTTGGCTGCGCAGCCGGCAAGCCAGGTGCAGGCAGCCCAGGGCAAAAATGTGCAAAAAAAGGCGCCAGCCAAGCCTGCGCAGAAGCAGGTGGTGAAGAAGGCTGGCAACAGCAAGGCCAAGGCGCACAAGTCGGTCAGCAAAGCGGTCGCCAAACCATTGCCCAAGGCAAAGCTGGACCTCAGCCTGCCTGTCGATATGGTCGACAACCTGGAGCCGAATGTGGGTACCCCGTCGCCCATCCAGCGGCGCAAACCTTTGCTGCCGCCCATGTTTACCGAAAAGCCGGCAACCAGCGACAGCCCGTTCCAGCTCAATGGCCGCTTGATCAATAACGAAATGCAGCTGCAGTTGCGTAATGACAGCCGTCATGACGTGGAAGGGGCAGCCATCGATTTCGAGTATCGCCAGTAGCCGGGAACTGACTGCCGGGTCACGGCAAATTTCATCGTGCCAGTAATTTCAAACGCCTGTTTGAGCGGTTACTATCCAGGGACGTTCGTCCCGTTTTGTTCCAGGGAGTCCTGATTTTGGTGAATAACCATGAATTGCCGTGAGGGCTGTGGTGCCTGCTGCATCGCCCCGTCCATCACTTCTGCGATGCCGCGCATGCCCAATGGCAAGCCGGCTGGCGAGCGCTGCCTGCACCTGACGGCTGCCAACCTCTGCGACCTGTTCGGCAAGCCCGAGCGGCCGGCGGTATGTGGCGGCTTCAAGGCAGATGTCGAGGTGTGCGGCAGTGACCGTGACGAGGCAATCAGGATTCTTGGCTGGTGGGAGCAGATCACGGCGGCGTGACAGGCTGGATCTTCGACAACAAGGATAAACATGATGAGATCGTTCAAGCGTATTGCACTGCTGTGTGGCGTGGGTGTTCTGCTGTCGCCTGCGGCCTGGGCCGAAAACTGGCAGGTGGCCAAGGACGAGGAGGGGATCAAGATATCCCTCAGCGAAGTGGCTGGTTCCAAGTACAAGGCCTATCAGGGCGTCACCGTGATCAAAGCACCGCTGGCCAAGGTGCAGGCGTTGCAGGAAGACGCGGTCGGGGCCTGTGCATGGATTCATGAGTGCAAGTCGCAGAAGCTGCTCAAGCATGAGGGTGACCAGAGCTGGACCTACACCCAGTTCAATACGCCATGGCCGGTAACGCCGCGTGATTCGATCTTGCGTGTGACGACTGTCAAGGGGGCGGACGGCAGCCTGGTGCGGAATCTGAAGGAAGAGCCGACCTATCTACCGGAAGAGAAGGGCTTTGTGCGCGTAGCCAAGGTTGAGGGCTTCTGGAAGCTGGTGCCCAAGGGCGACAGCACGGAAGTGACCTACCAGGTGCACACCGAGCCGGGTGGTAACGTGCCGGCGATGGTGGCCAACAAGTTCGTGGTGGATGCGCCGTTCAATACCCTGAAAGGGCTGCGCGAGCGGGCTGAGAAAAACTGAGGTTTAACGCGGGGCTCCCGCAAGGGTCGAGCTGCGGCCATCAGGACCTGGAATAAAAAAGGCTGCCAAAGGGCAGCCTTTTTGCGTTCGGCTAAAAAGCTTACTTGCGGTCTTTCAGTGCAGTGATGTCGCGTTTTTGCTCGCCGGTGTACAGCTGGCGCGGACGGCCGATCTTGTACGGGCTGGAGAGCATTTCTTTCCAGTGCGAGATCCAGCCCACGGTACGTGCCAGGGCGAAGATCACGGTGAACATGCTGGTCGGAATGCCGATTGCCTTGAGGATGATCCCCGAGTAGAAGTCGACGTTCGGGTACAGCGAGCGCTCGATGAAGTACGGATCGGTCAGGGCGATCTCTTCGAGGCGCATGGCCAGTTCCAGCTGCGGGTCGTTCTTGATGCCCAGCTCGCGCAGGACTTCGTCGCAGGTCTGCTTCATCACGGTGGCGCGCGGGTCGCGGTTCTTGTACACGCGGTGACCGAAGCCCATCAGCTTGAACGGGTCGTTCTTGTCCTTGGCCTTGGCGATGAACGTGTCGATGTTCGAGACATCGCCGATTTCATCGAGCATGGTCAGGACGGCTTCGTTCGCACCGCCGTGGGCCGGGCCCCAGAGTGCGGCGATGCCGGCGGCAATACAGGCGAACGGGTTGGCACCCGACGAGCCGGCCAGGCGGACGGTGGAAGTGGAGGCGTTCTGCTCGTGGTCGGCGTGGAGGATGAAGATCCGGTCCATTGCCTTGGCCAGCACCGGGCTGATCGGTTTGATCTCGCACGGGGTGTTGAACATCATGTGCAGGAAGTTTTCCGCGTACGACAGGTCGTTGCGCGGGTACATCATCGGCTGGCCCATGGAGTACTTGTAAACCATCGCGGCCAGGGTCGGCATCTTGGCGACCAGGCGCACCGCGGAGATTTCGCGGTGTTGCGGGTTATTGATATCCAGGGAGTCGTGATAGAACGCCGACAGGGCGCCGACCACGCCGCACATCACCGCCATTGGGTGAGCGTCGCGGCGGAAGCCGTTGAAGAAGGACTTCAGCTGCTCGTGAACCATGGTGTGGTTCTTGACGGTGCTGACGAACTGGGCCTTCTGCTCGGCATTCGGCAGTTCGCCGTTGAGCAGCAGGTAGCAGGTTTCGAGGTAGTCGGATTGCTCGGCGAGTTGCTCGATCGGGTAGCCGCGGTGCAGCAGGATACCTTTGTCGCCGTCAATGTAGGTGATCTTCGACTCGCACGAGGCAGTCGCCATGAAACCAGGGTCGAAGGTGAAGTGACCAGTGGCCCCCAACCCGCGGACGTCGATTACATCAGGACCAACGGTGCCGGTTAAAATGGGCAGCTCGACGGGGGCAGCGCCCTCGATGACCAACTGCGCTTTTTTGTCAGCCATGTGGCCTCCTATTAATGCTAGAAATCATCAGACAGACCCCCCACGCAGGGCCCGCACCACTATAGAGGGATAAATTCAGATGTCAATTTGCCTAAAGGCTTGTTGAAACAGGCATTCAAGCCTGATTTTTCCCGAAATTCTCGCCCATTTACGCCTTTTGTTCGTTAAAGGCAATGCGCTATTTGGGCTACCCCGTCACGTTGTCATAAGCAGCCTAACTGTCTATACTCGGCACCCGACCGCCAGGGGCTTGCAAGCCCGAACTGCTGGGGGTCGCCGTTCCCTGGGTGGTGGGTACCTGACCAGTACACTTACCAACAACTTTGCCCTGATTCGCTAGGGGCTCTTCAGTGTGAAAAAAGCCGTGAAAAGCCAACGACCTGTAAACCTAGACCTAAGGACCATCAAGCTCCCTGTCACTGCGTACACGTCCATCCTGCACCGTATCTCCGGCGTCATCCTGTTCATCGGCCTTGCCATCATGCTTTATGCACTGGGCAAATCGCTGGGTTCCGAGGAAGGCTTCGGTGAGGTGAAGGCGTGTCTGACCAGCCCGCTGGCCAAATTCGTGACCTGGGGCCTGCTGTCCGCCCTGCTTTATCACCTCGTGGCAGGTGTTCGTCACCTGATCATGGACATGGGCATCGGTGAGACGCTGGAAGGCGGCAAGCTGGGCTCGAAAATCGTGATCGTCATCTCCGTGGTGCTGATCGTTCTGGTGGGAGTTTGGGTATGGTAACCAATGTCACGAACCTGTCGCGTTCGGGCCTCTATGACTGGATGGCGCAGCGCGTTTCTGCGGTCGTTCTCGCGGCTTACTTCCTCTTCCTGATCGGCTACGTGATCGCCCACCCAGGCATCGACTACACCCAGTGGCATGGTCTGTTCTCCAACAACGCGATGCGGATCTTCAGTCTGCTGGCCCTCGTTGCCCTGGGCGCTCACGCCTGGGTCGGCATGTGGACCATTGCAACCGACTACCTGACGCCTATGTCGTTCGGCAAGTCGGCAACTGCGATTCGTTTCCTGTTCCAGGCGGTATGCGGCGTTGCGATGTTCGCTTACTTCGTCTGGGGTGTGCAGATTCTCTGGGGTATCTGATCCATGGCTAGCATTCCAACCATTTCCTTCGACGCCATCATCATCGGTGGCGGCGGCGCCGGCATGCGCGCAGCGCTGCAACTGGCTCAAGGCGGCCACAAGACTGCCGTAGTCACCAAGGTCTTCCCGACCCGTTCGCACACCGTATCCGCCCAGGGCGGCATCACCTGCGCCATCGCTTCGGCCGACCCGAACGACGACTGGCGCTGGCACATGTACGATACCGTCAAGGGTTCCGACTACATCGGTGACCAGGACGCTATCGAATACATGTGTCAGGAAGGCCCGGCTGCGGTCTTCGAGCTGGACCACATGGGCCTGCCGTTCTCGCGTACCGAAACCGGCCGCATCTACCAGCGTCCGTTCGGTGGCCAGTCCAAGGACTTCGGTAAAGGTGGCCAGGCCGCCCGTACCTGTGCCGCTTCCGACCGTACCGGTCACGCGCTGCTGCACACCCTGTACCAGGGCAACCTCAAAGCCGGTACCACCTTCCTCAACGAGTACTACGCCGTTGATCTGGTGAAGAACCAGGAAGGCGCCTTTGTCGGTGTGATCGCGATCTGCATCGAAACCGGCGAAACCATGTACATCAAGTCCAAGGCCACCGTTCTGGCCACTGGCGGTGCGGGCCGTATCTACTCCTCCACCACCAACGCCCTGATCAATACCGGTGACGGTATCGGCATGGCCCTGCGTGCCGGTGTACCGGTGCAGGACATCGAGATGTGGCAGTTCCACCCAACCGGCATCGCCGGCGCCGGTGTACTGGTCACCGAGGGTTGCCGCGGTGAAGGTGGTTACCTGATCAACGCCCACGGCGAGCGCTTCATGGAGCGTTACGCGCCGAACGCGAAAGACCTGGCCGGTCGCGACGTGGTTGCCCGTTCCATGGTCAAGGAAATCATCGCCGGCAACGGCGTGGGCCCGAACAAGGACCACGTACTGCTGAAGCTAGACCACCTGGGCGAGGAAGTGCTGCACAGCCGCCTGCCAGGTATCTGCGAACTGTCCAAGACCTTCGCCCACGTCGACCCGGTCGTCGCGCCGGTGCCGGTCGTTCCGACCTGCCACTACATGATGGGCGGCGTTGCCACCAACATTCATGGCCAGGCCATCACCATGGACGAAGAAGGCAAGGATCACATCATCCCTGGCCTGTTCGCCGTAGGTGAAGTGGCGTGCGTATCGGTTCACGGTGCCAACCGCCTGGGCGGCAACTCGCTGCTCGACCTGGTGGTATTCGGCCGTGCTGCCGGCCTGCACCTGGAGAAGGCGCTGAGCGACGGCATCGAGCATCTCGACGCCAGCGACACCGACATCGAAGTTGCCCTGAACCGCCTGAACAAGCTCAACGAGCGCTCCACTGGCGAAGACGTTGCCAGCCTCAAGCGCGAACTGCAGAGCTGCATGCAGAACTACTTCGGTGTATTCCGTACTGGCGAATACATGCAGAAGGGTATCGAGCAGCTGGCCGGCCTGCGTGACCGCATCGCCAACGTCAAGATCAACGACAAGTCCCAGGCCTTCAACACCGCGCGTATCGAAGCGCTGGAGCTGCAGAACCTGCTGGAAGTCGCCGAAGCTACCGCCATCGCGGCCGAAGCCCGTAAAGAGTCCCGCGGCGCTCACGCCCGTGAAGACTTCGAAGACCGTGACGACGAAAACTGGCTGTGCCACACCCTGTACTACCCGGGTGAGAAGCGCGTTGCCAAGCGTGGCGTCAACTTTGCGCCGAAGACCGTTCCGGCCTTCGAGCCAAAAATCCGGACTTACTAAGGGTGGCTGCTATGTTGAAAGTCGAAGTTTATCGTTACAACCCCGACACCGACTCGGCGCCCAAGATGGAGTCGTTCGACGTCGATACCGGCGGCAAGGACCTGATGGTTCTCGATGTATTGGCGCTGATCAAGGAAAAGGACGAGGGTTTCTCGTACCGTCGCTCCTGCCGTGAAGGCGTGTGCGGTTCCGATGGCATGAACATGAACGGCAAGAACGGCCTGGCCTGCATCACCCCGCTGTCGGGCGTGGTCAAGGGCAACAAGCTGGTTCTGCGCCCGCTGCCGGGCCTGCCGGTCATTCGTGACCTGGTCGTCGACATGAGCATCTTCTACAAGCAGTACGAGAAGGTGAAACCATTCCTGCAGAACGACACGCCGGCCCCGGCCATCGAGCGTCTGCAGTCGCCTGAAGAACGTGACAAGCTGGACGGCCTGTACGAGTGCATCCTGTGCGCTTGCTGCTCGACTTCCTGCCCGTCGTTCTGGTGGAACCCGGACAAGTTCCTGGGCCCCGCCGCACTGCTGCAGGCCTACCGCTTCCTGGCCGACAGCCGTGACACCAAGACTCAGGAGCGCCTGGCGTCCCTGGATGACCCGTTCAGCGTATTCCGCTGCCGCGGGATCATGAACTGCGTAAACGTTTGCCCGAAAGGTCTGAACCCGACCAAGGCAATCGGTCACGTACGTAACATGCTGCTGCAAAGCGGCACCTGATACAAAGTGTTGTAACTGCAGTAAGCCGAGGTGCGGGCGCTGAGCCCGCACTGAGGTAAAACCCGAACAAGGGCCCACAAAGCCCGCGTTCATACCTATGAAGATATGAGACCAGCAGGGGCTTTCCGGGCTGGTACCCGGAAAATCAGCAGGATCCAAGTGGCGTGGTTCAGTCGCTTTATTCGGACTTTTCCAGGTTTGCTGTGGCTCTCGCCGATCAGTCCCCTAATCGAGGGTGACCAAGCATGCAAGAAAGCGTGATGCAGCGCATGTGGGATAGCGCCCACCTTTCAGGTGGTAACGCTGCATATGTGGAAGAGCTCTACGAGCTCTACCTGCACGACCCTAACGCTGTGCCAGAAGAGTGGCGCACTTACTTCCAGAAGTTGCCAGCCGACGGCAGCACCGCTACTGATGTATCGCACTCGACAATCCGCGACCATTTCGTACTGCTGGCAAAGAACCAGCGCCGCGCCCAACCGGTATCCGCCGGGAGCGTGAGCAGTGAACACGAGAAGAAGCAGGTTGAAGTTCTGCGACTGATCCAGGCCTATCGTATGCGCGGCCATCAGGCTGCCAAGCTTGACCCGTTGGGGTTGTGGCAGCGTCCAGCGCCCGTAGACCTGTCGATCAATCACTACGGCTTGACCAATGCCGATCTTGATACGACCTTCCGTGCCGGCGACCTGTTCATCGGCAAAGAGGAGGCGAGCCTACGCGACATCTTCGATGCACTCCAGAAGACATATTGTCGCACCATTGGCGCCGAATTCACCCACATCGTCGATTCCGAGCAGCGCAGCTGGTTCCAGCAGCGTCTGGAAAGCGTGCGCGGTCGTCCGGAGTTTTCCGCTGACGTGCAGGCTCACCTGCTCGAGCGCGTGACCGCCGGTGAGGGCCTGGAAAAGTACCTGGGCACCAAGTACCCGGGCACCAAGCGCTTCGGCCTTGAAGGCGGCGAGAGCCTGATCCCGATGCTGGATGAAATGATCCAGCGTTCCGGTTCTTACGGCACCAAGGAAGTCGTGATCGGCATGGCCCACCGTGGTCGCCTGAACGTACTGGTGAACACCTTCGGCAAGAACCCGCGCGAGCTGTTCGACGAGTTCGAAGGCAAGAAGATGAACGAGCTGGGCTCCGGTGACGTGAAGTATCACCAGGGCTTCTCCTCGAACGTGATGACCACCGGTGGCGAAGTTCACCTGGCCATGGCGTTCAACCCGTCCCACCTGGAAATCGTCTCGCCAGTGGTTGAAGGTTCGGTGCGCGCCCGTCAGGACCGTCGCAACGACACCGTCGGCGACAAGGTACTGCCGATCTCGATCCACGGCGACGCAGCATTCGCCGGCCAGGGCGTGGTCATGGAAACCTTCCAGATGTCACAGACCCGCGGTTTCAAGACCGGCGGTACCGTGCACATCGTGATCAACAACCAGGTTGGTTTCACCATCAGCAACCCGCTGGACGCGCGCTCCACCGAGTACGCCACCGACGTTGCCAAGATGATCCAGGCGCCGATCCTGCACGTGAACGGCGATGACCCGGAAGCAGTGCTGTTCGTCACCCAGCTGGCCATCGATTACCGCATGCAGTTCAAGCGTGACGTGGTCATCGACCTGGTCTGCTACCGTCGTCGCGGCCACAACGAGGCTGACGAACCGAACGGCACCCAGCCGCTGATGTACCAGCAGATCAGCAAGCAGCGCACTACCCGTGAGCTGTATGCCGAGGCGCTGATCCAGGCCGGTCGTATCGACGCCGAGCGCGCTCAGGCCAAGATCGACGAGTACCGCAACGCGCTGGACAATGGCCTGCACGTTGTGAAAAGCCTGGTCAAGGAACCGAACCGCGAGCTGTTCGTCGACTGGCGTCCGTACCTGGGCCACGCCTGGACTGCGCGTCACGACACCCGCTTCGACCTCAAGACCCTGCAAGACCTGTCGGCCAAGCTGCTGGAATTGCCAGAAGGCTTCGTCGTTCAGCGTCAGGTCTCGAAGATCTACGAAGATCGCCAGAAGATGCAGGCCGGTGGCTTGCCGATCAACTGGGGTTATGCAGAGACCATGGCCTACGCCACCCTGCAGTTCGAAGGTCACCCGATCCGCATGACCGGCCAGGACATCGGCCGCGGCACCTTCTCGCACCGTCACGCGGTGTTGCACAACCAGAAGGACGCCAGCACCTACATTCCGCTGCAGAACCTGTTCCCGGGCCAGCCGCGCTTCGACCTGTACGACTCCTTCCTGTCGGAAGAAGCGGTGCTGGCCTTCGAATACGGCTATTCCACCACCACGCCGAACGCGCTGGTGATCTGGGAAGCCCAGTTCGGCGACTTCGCCAACGGTGCGCAAGTGGTGATCGACCAGTTCATCACCAGCGGTGAGCACAAGTGGGGCCGCCTGTGCGGTCTGACCATGCTGCTGCCACACGGTTACGAAGGGCAGGGCCCGGAGCACTCCTCCGCGCGTCTGGAGCGTTACCTGCAGCTGTGCGCCGAGCACAACATC
This sequence comes from Pseudomonas sp. BN505, assembly GCF_029873175.1. Classification (NCBI taxonomy): domain Bacteria; kingdom Pseudomonadati; phylum Pseudomonadota; class Gammaproteobacteria; order Pseudomonadales; family Pseudomonadaceae; genus Pseudomonas; species Pseudomonas sp. BN505. The sequence goes on along the minus strand of NZ_SSOI01000069.1, from coordinate 78,243 downwards.
CAGGTCTGCGTACCGACCACTCCGGCACAGATCTACCACCTGCTGCGTCGCCAGGTCATCCGCCCGCTGCGCAAGCCGCTGGTAGTCCTGACGCCGAAGTCGCTGCTGCGCCACAAGCTGGCCATCTCGACCCTGGAAGAACTGGCGGAAGGCTCGTTCCAGACCGTGATCCCGGAAATCGACGCAATCGATCCGGCCAAGGTCGAGCGCCTGGTGCTGTGCAGCGGCAAGGTTTACTACGACCTGCTGGAAAAACGCCGTGCCGAAGGCCGCGAAGACATCGCCATCCTGCGTCTCGAGCAGCTGTACCCGTTCCCGGAAGACGACCTGGTCGAAATCCTGGCGCAATACAGCAACCTCAAGCACGCCGTCTGGTGCCAGGAAGAGCCGATGAACCAGGGCGCCTGGTACAGCAGCCAGCACCACATGCGCCGTATCCTGGGCCGCCACAACAAGGCACTGGTCCTGGAATACGCCGGTCGCGACGCGTCTGCCGCACCAGCCTGTGGTTACGCTTCGAAGCACGCCGAACAGCAGGAAAAACTGCTGCAAGACGCCTTCACTGTCTAACGCCTTCGCGCACCTGAAACCGAATTTAAGGAAACACAGATAATGGCTATCGAGATCAAAGCCCCAACCTTCCCGGAATCGGTTGCCGATGGCACCGTTGCCACCTGGCACAAGAAGCCGGGCGACGCCGTCAAGCGTGACGAGCTGATCGTCGACATCGAGACCGACAAGGTTGTCCTGGAAGTACTGGCTACCGCCGATGGCGTGCTGGGCGACATCGTCAAGGGCGAGGGCGACACCGTCCTGTCCGACGAACTGCTGGGTTCGATCGTTGAAGGCGGTGCTGCCGCTGCTCCAGCCGCCGCAGCCGCTCCTGCTGCTGCACCGGCTGCCGCTGCCGCCGATGCTGGCGAAGATGACCCGGTTGCTGCCCCGGCCGCCCGCAAGCTGGCTGAAGAAAACGGCATCGACCTGGCTACCGTTGCCGGTACCGGTAAAGGCGGTCGCGTCACCAAGGAAGACGTGGTTGCTGCTGTTGCCAACAAGAAGTCGGCACCTGCCGCTGCCCCGGCTGCCAAGCCTGCCGCTGCTGCTGCCCCGGTTGTCGTCGCTGCTGGCGACCGCACCGAGAAGCGCGTGCCGATGACCCGCCTGCGTGCCAAGATCGCCGAGCGTCTGGTCGAAGCCCAGTCCAACATGGCGATGCTGACCACCTTCAACGAAGTGGACATGACCGAAGTCATGGCCCTGCGTTCGAAGTACAAGGACCTGTTCGAGAAGACCCACAATGGCGTGCGCCTGGGCTTCATGTCGTTCTTCGTCAAGGCCGCTACCGAAGCCCTGAAACGCTTCCCGGCGGTCAACGCCTCGATCGACGGCAACGACATCGTCTACCACGGCTTCGCCGACGTCGGCGTTGCCGTGTCCAGCGACCGTGGCCTGGTGGTACCCGTACTGCGTAACGCCGAGTCGATGAGCCTGGCTGAAATCGAGAACGGCATCGCCACCTTCGGCAAGAAGGCCCGTGACGGCAAGCTGTCCATCGAAGAGATGACCGGTGGCACCTTCACCATCACCAACGGTGGTACCTTCGGTTCGATGATGTCGACCCCGATCGTCAACCCGCCGCAGGCCGCCATCCTCGGCATGCACAACATCATCCAGCGCCCGATGGCCATCAATGGCCAAGTCGTGATTCGCCCGATGATGTACTTGGCGCTGTCGTACGATCACCGCCTGATCGACGGCAAGGAAGCGGTAACCTTCCTGGTCACTATCAAGAACCTGCTGGAAGATCCGTCCCGCCTGCTGCTGGACATCTAACCCTCTGGCTGCGTACCGTGCCGGCCCTGGCTTCGCGAGAAGCCATGCCGCGCGGTTCGCGGCTTGTAGCTAGTTGCTGATAAGGAATCTTTTATGACCCAGAAATTCGACGTAGTGGTGATTGGTGCAGGTCCTGGCGGCTATGTAGCTGCCATCAAGGCTGCCCAACTTGGTCTGAAGACTGCCTGTATCGAGAAGTACACTGACGCCGAGGGCAAGCTGGCCCTGGGCGGCACCTGCCTGAACGTAGGTTGCATTCCTTCCAAGGCGCTGCTGGACAGCTCCTGGAAGTACAAGGAAGCCAAAGAGAGCTTCAACGTCCACGGTATCTCCACTGGTGAAGTGAAGATGGACGTCGCCGCGATGGTTGGCCGCAAGGCTGGCATCGTCAAGAACCTGACCGGTGGCGTTGCCACCCTGTTCAAGGCCAACGGCGTTACTTCGATCCAGGGCCACGGCAAGCTGCTGGCTGGCAAGAAAGTCGAAGTCACCAAGGCTGACGGTACTACCGAAGTCATCGAAGCCGACAACGTGATCCTGGCTTCCGGCTCGCGCCCGATCGACATTCCACCGGCTCCGGTCGACCAGAACGTCATCGTCGACTCCACCGGCGCCCTGGAATTCCAGACCGTACCGAAGCGCCTGGGCGTTATCGGTGCCGGCGTGATCGGCCTGGAGCTGGGCTCGGTATGGGCTCGCCTGGGTGCTGAAGTCACCGTCCTGGAAGCCCTGGACACCTTCCTGATGGCTGCCGACACTGCCGTGTCGAAAGAGGCCCAGAAGACCCTGACCAAGCAAGGCCTGGACATCAAGCTGGGCGCTCGGGTTACCGGCTCGAAAGTCAACGGCAACGAAGTCGAAGTGACCTACACCAACGCCGAAGGCGAGCAGAAGATCACCTTCGACAAGCTGATCGTTGCGGTCGGCCGTCGCCCTGTAACCACCGACCTGCTGGCTTCCGACAGCGGCGTGACCATCGACGAGCGTGGCTACATCTTCGTCGACGATCACTGCGCCACCAGCGTTCCGGGCGTGTTCGCCATCGGTGACGTGGTACGCGGCATGATGCTGGCCCACAAGGCCTCGGAAGAGGGCATCATGGTTGTCGAGCGCATCAAGGGCCACAAGGCCCAGATGAACTACGACCTGATCCCGTCGGTTATCTACACCCACCCGGAAATTGCATGGGTCGGCAAGACCGAACAGTCCTTGAAGGCCGAGGGTGTTGAGGTTAACGTAGGCACCTTCCCGTTCGCGGCCAGCGGCCGTGCGATGGCAGCCAACGACACCGGTGGTTTCGTCAAGGTCATCGCCGATGCCAAGACCGACCGCGTTCTGGGTGTACACGTGATTGGCCCATCGGCTGCCGAACTGGTGCAGCAGGGTGCAATCGCAATGGAATTCGGCACCAGTGCCGAGGATCTGGGCATGATGGTCTTCAGCCATCCAACCCTGTCCGAAGCGTTGCATGAAGCAGCGCTGGCGGTGAATGGCGGCGCCATTCACGTGGCCAACCGTAAGAAGCGTTAATTATAAGAAACCACGGCGGGCAGCCCGTCGTGAGTCTTGCGTGCATGACTCACCGCGGAACGTCCGCCGGACCGGATCACACGGGAAAACCCGGGGTCAACGGTCACAGGTGGTGCGGCGCCAGTAATGGCGCAGCGCCGAAGCGCAGTACCTAACGAAGACGGTAAAAAGCATGAATCTTCACGAGTATCAGGGTAAGCAGCTGTTCGCTGAATACGGCCTGCCAGTTTCCAAGGGTTTCGCAGTCGATACCCCTGAAGCTGCAGCAGAAGCTTGCGACAAGATCGGCGGTTCCGAGTGGGTTGTAAAAGCCCAGGTTCACGCAGGTGGTCGCGGTAAAGCGGGCGGCGTCAAGCTGGTTCGCAGCAAGGAAGACGCCAAGGCGTTCGCTGCGCAATGGTTGGGCAAGCGCCTGGTAACCTACCAGACCGACGCCAACGGTCAGCCAGTGACCAAGATCCTGGTCGAATCCTGCACTGACATCGCCAAAGAGCTGTACCTGGGCGCTGTAGTCGATCGCTCGAGCCGCCGTATCGTGTTCATGGCCTCCACCGAAGGTGGCGTGGACATCGAGAAAGTCGCTCACGAAACTCCTGAGAAGATCATCAAGGCTACTATCGATCCACTGGTCGGCGCTCAGCCGTTCCAGGGTCGTGAACTGGCATTCCAGCTGGGTCTGGAAGGCAAGCAAGTTGCACAGTTCGCCAAGATTTTCGTAGGCCTGGCCAAGCTGTTCAAAGAACATGACCTGGCCCTGCTGGAAGTCAACCCGCTGGTCATCAAGGCCGACGGCGACCTGCACTGCCTGGATGCGAAGATCAACATCGACGCAAACGCCATGTACCGTCAGCCTAAGCTGAAAACCTTCCACGACCCGTCGCAGGACGATCCTCGTGAAGCCCACGCTGCCAGCTTCGAGCTGAACTACGTGGCCCTGGAAGGCAACATCGGCTGCATGGTCAACGGTGCCGGCCTGGCCATGGGTACCATGGACATCGTCAACCTGCATGGCGGCAAGCCAGCCAACTTCCTCGACGTTGGCGGCGGTGCTACCAAAGAGCGCGTTACCGAAGCCTTCAAGATCATTCTGTCCGACAGCAATGTCGCGGCCGTTCTGGTCAACATCTTCGGCGGCATCGTTCGTTGCGACATGATTGCCGAAGGCATCATCGGTGCAGTGAAAGAAGTCGGCGTTAAGGTTCCGGTTGTGGTTCGCCTCGAAGGCAACAACGCCGAACTGGGCGCTAAAGTACTGGCAGAAAGCGGTTTGAACATCATTGCGGCAACCAGCCTGACCGACGCTGCTCAACAAGTTGTCAAAGCTGCGGAGGGCAAGTAATGAGCGTCCTGATCAATAAAGACACCAAAGTCATCTGCCAGGGCTTCACCGGCTCGCAGGGTACTTTCCACTCCGAACAAGCCATCGCCTACGGCACCAAGATGGTCGGCGGCGTAACCCCAGGCAAGGGTGGCACCACCCACCTGGGCCTGCCGGTGTTCAACACCGTCAAGGAAGCCGTGGAAGCTACCGGCGCTGACGCTTCGGTCATCTACGTACCGGCTCCGTTCTGCAAAGACTCGATCCTGGAAGCTGCCTTCGGCGGCATCAAGCTGATCGTCTGCATCACCGAAGGCATTCCTACCCTGGACATGCTGGATGCCAAGGTCAAGTGCGACGAGCTGGGCGTGACCCTGATCGGCCCTAACTGCCCAGGTGTCATCACCCCGGGCGAGTGCAAGATCGGTATCATGCCAGGCCACATCCACCTGCCAGGCAAGGTCGGTATCGTTTCGCGCTCCGGCACCCTGACCTACGAAGCTGTGAAGCAGACCACCGACGCCGGCTTCGGCCAGTCGACCTGCGTCGGCATCGGCGGTGACCCGATCCCGGGCTCCAACTTCATCGACATCCTGAAGCTGTTCCAGGAAGACCCGAAGACCGAAGCGATCGTGATGATCGGTGAGATCGGCGGTTCGGCTGAAGAAGAAGCCGCGGCCTACATCAAGGCCCACGTGACCAAGCCAGTCGTTTCCTACATCGCTGGTGTTACCGCACCTGCGGGCAAGCGCATGGGCCACGCTGGCGCCATCATTTCCGGCGGCAAGGGTACTGCGGACGAGAAGTTCGCCGCCCTGCAGGACGCTGGTGTGAAGACCGTGCGTTCGCTGGCTGACATCGGCAAGGCCCTGGCCGAGCTGACTGGCTGGGAAGCCAAGAAGTAATACTGCTACACCCCCCACGCGCACAGAGGCCACCTTCGGGTGGCCTTTGTCGTTGTTGCGCCGGGTATTTTATCGACATGGAACATTCGATAGTTCCTATCAGGTTTTTCCACCAGACATTCACGCTAATTGGCAATAAATTATCGCTTGGCACAGATATCCAGACGACAAACATGTACGCACATCGGACAAGCAGCACTGTAACAGTGCGTTTGTCGGGTAAAACGGTTAATCTACGCGCCACTCTGTGCCCGCTCCCCAAAAGGGAACGACACGCTAAACGGGTCTGGCCTATCAAGCCGGGCAGCATTTCCCTCACCCCTGGGGAAATCCCTTCTCGAATCCCGATTTCAGCAGTGTGGTACTACCTTAAATGAAAGTTCTCAAAGGCCAGGATATCCTGGCGCTTGGCTTTATGACGTTTGCGCTTTTCGTTGGCGCGGGCAATATCATCTTCCCGCCTATCGTCGGTCTGCAGTCCGGCCCGCACGTCTGGATGGCAGCACTAGGCTTCCTGGTGACCGCCGTGGGTCTGCCGGTCATCACCGTGGTCGCCCTGGCCAAGGTCGGTGGCGGCATGGATGCCCTGAGCAGCCCGATCGGCAAATTCTTCGGCGGCCTGCTGGCGGCTGTGTGCTACCTGTCGGTCGGCCCGCTGTTCGCCACCCCGCGTACGGCGACCGTGTCGTTCGAAGTAGGTGTTGCACCGCTGACCGGTGAAAGCCCGTTGGCGCTGTTCATCTACAGCCTGGTGTACTTCGCCGTGGTGCTGGCCGTGTCCATGTACCCGGGCAAGCTGCTCGACACCGTCGGCCGCTTCCTGGCACCGTTGAAGATCATCGCCTTGGCCGTGCTGGGCATCGCTGCCTTCGCGCTGCCGGCCGGGACCATTGGTGAAGCACAGCCGGCCTATGCCGCCGCCGCGTTCTCCAAGGGCTTCTCCGATGGCTACCTGACCATGGATACCCTGGGTGCCCTGGTGTTCGGTATCGTGATCGTCAACGCCATCCGCTCGCGCGGTGTCACGTCGCCGAAGCTGATCACCCGCTACGCCATCATCGCCGGCCTGATCGCCGGTGTCGGCCTGGCCCTGGTGTACATCAGCCTGTTCCGCTTGGGTGCCGGCAGCCACGATATCGCGGCTGACGCTACCAACGGTGCGGCGGTACTGCATGCCTACGTGCAGCACACCTTCGGCTCGCTGGGCAGCGGCTTCCTCGCCGTACTCATCGCCCTGGCTTGCCTGGTGACTGCGGTTGGCCTGACCTGCGCCTGTGCCGAGTACTTCAGCCAGATCTTGCCGCTGTCGTACCGTGCGCTGGTAGTGATCCTGGCAGGCTCCTCGCTGCTGATCTCCAACCTGGGCCTGACCAAGCTGATCATGTTCTCGATCCCGGTACTCACCGCCATCTACCCACCCTGCATCGTGGTGGTCGGCCTGAGCTTCGTGAAAGACCTGTGGAACTCGCCGACCCGCATCCTGGCACCGGTGATGCTGGTGTCGCTGTTGTTCGGCATGGTCGACGCAATCAAGGGCAGCAGCATTGCCCACGTGCTGCCGGACTTCATGGCGCACTTGCCGCTGAGCGACCAGGGCCTTGCTTGGTTGGTGCCTTCGGTGGTGACCCTGGTTGGTGCCGTGGCCTGCGACCGCATGCTTGGCAAGCCGCGCGAGGCGCTGGCCTGACCTGAAAAGTTGAAGCCTGAGGGCGGCACCGGCCACAAGCCGAAGGGTGCTCGCCAAGGGCCAAGACTCGAAAGCCCCGTATCCGAAAGGATGCGGGGCTTTTTTTGGGCAACCCTTTTGCCTTGCGTTCTTACAGCTGACTGCGCCAGCGATGCAGATTTCGCTGTGCAGCTGTGTCTTTTGCCGCTTGCCAGCGTCGAAACCTGATCCCTATCCTCTAGGCATCTGGCCCTTTCGGGAACCCTGCATGAACTTCATCCAAACCAACCTCAACAACCTGCTGGCTATCGCCTGGTTTGCCCTGTGCTGGGGTGGCTATACCCGCTATGCCATCTGGAAGGGCCGCGACACCGCGTGCCTTGCCAGCGTGTTGCACCTGTACCGTGAGGACTGGATGCGCCGCATGCTGCTGCGCGACAACCGTATCGCCGATGCCAGCGTGATCGGCAACCTCGAACGCAACGCGTCGTTCTTTGCCTCCAGCACGCTGATCATCCTCGCCGGCATCCTTACCGTGCTCGGTGCCTCCGACCGGGCGCTGTCGCTGCTGGCCGACTTGCCGCTGGTGCAGCAGACCTCCCAGGGCATGTCGGAGATCAAGCTGCTATGCCTGGCCACGGTCTTCGTCTACGCGTTTTTCACGTTCAGCTGGTGCATGCGCCAATACAACTTTGCAGCGGTGCTGGTGGGTTCGGCGCCCATGATCGGGGAGCGGCTGGTCAACGAACTGGAGCGCAAGGCATTCGCCTCGCGGGCGGCGCGGGTATTGTCGCTTGCCGCCAACCAGTTCAACCTGGGCCTGCGTTCGTATTACTTCGGCATGGCCATGTTGAGCTGGTTCATCAGCCCGTGGTTATTCATGGCCATGAGCGTGGGGGTAGTGTTGATTCTCTACCGGCGCGAGTTCCATTCGGATGTGCTGGATGTGATGGTGTTCACGCCCACGGAAAGTGTGCCGGGTGAACCGGCCCGGGAAAGTACGGCCACGGGTAACTGAAACGTTTAACCTGTAAACTGAAGATATAAAAAAACCCGACAGTGTCGGGTTTTTTTGTTTTAGCCAATTACTGCTTGGCAGGTTCTGCTGGAGCAGTTCCTGGCGCAGGGGCAGCCGGCGCGGCTTCTTCGGCAGCCTTCTGCTCGGCTTCAGCCTGATCTTTGGCGGCTTCAGCGTTTTCCTTGGCGGCTTCGTTCATTTTATCCTGAGCTTCGCCCGCTTTTTCCTGGGCTTGCTCGGCGTGTTGCTGTGCGTCCTGGGCTTTGTCCTCGCTCGCTTTATCGCAAGCGGCCAGGCCCATGGCAGCGGCCAGCATCAGAGCAAAAGCAAAAGGTTTACGCATGGGTGTGTTTCTCCTTGGTGGAATAAGTGACTTGTTCCTTCGAGTCTAACTACGCGGAATAAGTTCCACGAAGATTACAGATATATAACGCCCCGTTCTATATGGACTTTTTAACATTTTTATGCCGCTGCGGCAGTGCGGGTGGAAACAGCGAATGAGCGATTCAACCTTGATGGCCATGGCCGAGCGTTTTCTCTCGGCCCTTAAACATTGCCAGTTGCTGAACATGCGTGTGGGCCAGGCGGATGCCAATGGCATGACCTTGGTATTGCCCTGGTCGCCGGCCATTGTCGGCAACCCGCAAACGGGCGCGGTACATGGCGGGGCGTTGACCACGCTGATGGATACCACCTGCGGCATGGCCACCCTGTGCGTGCTGCCGCGCTTCGAGGTGTGCCCGACACTGGATCTGCGCATCGACTACATGCACCCGGCCGAAGCCGGCAAGGACATCTATGGCCACGCCCAGTGCTACCGGGTTACCCGCGACGTGATCTTCACCCGTGGCACCGCCTACCAGGACGACCCCGACCAGCCGATCTGCCAAGTGGTGGGGACCTTCATGCGCCTGGGCCAGGAGATCAAGGGCGGTATCCGGTTCGGCAATAACCTGAAGGAGGGAGGCGCATGATTCCGTACGCGGTTCGCCAGCAACTCAACGCCGCCCACGCGGTCGGTGATTACCGGCCATTGCTGGCACTGATTCCCTACGCAGGGCTGATTGGCATCGAATGCGAGCGCCAGGGCGATGACCTTCTGTTCCGCCTCCCAGCAAACCCCGACAACATCGGTAATCCGTTGCTGCCCGCCATCCATGGTGGCGTGATTGCGGGTTTCATGGAGCTGTCCGCTGCGCTGTACCTGCTGATCTACAGCGAAAGCGCGAGTATCCCGAAGGTGATCGATTTTTCCATCGACTACCTGCGCGCCGGGCATTTTCGCGATACCTACGCCCAATGCCAGCTGTGGCGCCAGGGCCGCCGGGTGACCAATGTGGCCGTCACCGCCTGGCAGGGCGACAGGCAGGCGCCAATTGCCACTGCCCGTGCGCATTTCAAGATCGAGCCGGAAAAGCCCTTGAAATCATCCGGGCAGCCCCCATCTGAATGACATCCGCCATTAACGCAGGCCGAGCCGGCCGCCAGGCGCCACTGCAATCAGATCGGAGTTTCGAAGACCATGACTGTGGAAACACAAAAGGAAACGCTGGGCTTCCAGACCGAGGTGAAGCAACTGCTGCACCTCATGATTCATTCGCTGTACTCGAACAAGGAAATCTTCCTGCGGGAACTGATTTCCAACGCCTCCGACGCCGTGGACAAACTGCGTTTCGAAGCCCTGGCCAAGCCAGAGCTGCTTGAAGGTGGCGATGAGCTGAAAATTCGCCTGAGCTTCGACAAGGATGCCGGTACCGTTACCCTTGAGGACAACGGCATCGGCATGAGCCGCGAAGACGTCATCGCTCACCTTGGCACCATCGCCAAGTCCGGCACCGCCGACTTCATGAAGAACCTCACCGGTGACCAGAAGAAGGACTCGCACCTGATCGGTCAGTTCGGTGTGGGCTTCTACTCCGCGTTCATCGTGGCCGACAAGGTCGACGTGTACAGCCGTCGCGCCGGTCAGCCTGCTGCCGAAGGCGTGCACTGGTCGTCCAAAGGCGAGGGCGAGTTTGAAGTCGCCACCATCGACAAGCCACAGCGCGGTACCCGCATCGTCCTGCACCTGAAGCAGGAAGAGAAAGAGTTCGCCGATGGCTGGCGCCTGCGCAACGTGGTCAAGAAGTACTCCGACCACATCGCCCTGCCTATTCAGCTGCCGAAGGAGCAGGCTGCCGCCGAAGGCGAAGAGCAGCCAGCCGAAGAGTGGGAAACCGTCAACCGTGCCAGCGCCCTGTGGACCCGTCCGCGTACCGAGATCAAGGACGAGGAATACCAGGAGTTCTACAAGCACATTGGCCATGACTTCGAAAACCCGCTGGCTTGGAGCCACAACAAGGTCGAAGGCAAGCTCGAATACAACTCGCTGCTGTACGTGCCGGCCCGCGCACCGTTCGACCTGTACCAGCGCGAAGCGTCGCGCGGCCTGAAGCTGTACGTGCAGCGCGTGTTCATCATGGAACAGGCCGAATCGTTCCTGCCGCTGTACCTGCGCTTCATCAAAGGTGTGGTCGACTCCAACGACCTGTCGCTGAACGTGTCCCGCGAAATCCTGCAGAAAGACCCGATCATCGAGTCGATGAAGACCGCGCTGACCAAGCGCGTGCTGGACATGCTGGAGAAGCTCGCGAAGAACGAACCCGAGCAGTACAAGGGCTTCTGGAAAAACTTCGGCCAGGTGCTGAAGGAGGGCCCGGCCGAAGATTTCGCCAACAAGGAGAAGATCGCCGGCCTGCTGCGCTTCGCCTCCACCCACGACGACAGCGGCGAGCAGAGCGTTGCCCTGGCCGACTACCTGGCTCGCGCCAAGGAAGGCCAGGACAAGATCTACTACCTCACCGGCGAGTCGTACGCGCAGGTCAAGAACAGCCCGCACCTGGAAGTCTTCCGCAAGAAAGGCATCGAAGTGCTGCTGCTGACCGACCGTATCGACGAGTGGCTGATGAGCTACCTCAACGAGTTCGACGGCAAGGCTTTCGTCGATGTCGCCCGTGGCGACCTGGACCTGGGCAACCTGGATTCGGAAGAAGACAAGAAAGCCCAGGAAGAAGTCGCCAAGGACAAGGAAGGCCTGGTCGAGCGCCTGAAGGGCGCGCTGGGTGACAGCGTGGCCGACGTGCGCGTGTCGCACCGCCTGACCGACTCCCCGGCTATCCTGGCCATTGGCGAGCAGGACCTGGGCTTGCAGATGCGTCAGATTCTGGAAGCCAGCGGGCAGAAGGTACCGGAGTCCAAGCCGATCTTCGAGTTCAACCCAAGCCACCCGCTGATCGAGAAACTGGACAACGAGCAGAGCGAAGACCGCTTCGCCGAGCTGTCGCACATTCTGTTTGATCAGGCGGCCCTGGCGGCCGGTGACAGCTTGAAGGACCCGGCGGCCTACGTTCGTCGCCTGAACAAGCTGCTGGTAGAGCTGTCTGTTTAAGTTGATGTAAAGGAAAGCCCGCCTCGGCGGGCTTTTTTCATGGCGGGCTTTTTATCGAAAGTGCCTAAGGAGTGCTTGATGAGCAAGGTAATCGTCGAATCGCTGGTTTATCACCTGTCCGGCAAGGCTTACGAAAGCCGCCTGGTCTATGAGCCAGGGGCGCTGGGCCGCCCAGGCCTGGTGATGGCGCCGAACTGGATGGGCATTGGCGAAGGTGCCGAGCGCATCGCCAAGGAAGTGGCCGAGAAGGGTTATGTGGTGCTGATTGCCGACCTGTATGGCCAGTCGGTGCGCCCGTCCAATGCCGACGAGGCCGGTGCGGCGATGATGCCGCTGAAAAACGACCGTGGCGAGTTGCGCAAGCGTATGCAGGAAGCCCTGGCGCAACTGCTGGGGCAGTCGAAGGCGCTGCTGGAGCCTGGCAAGGTTGCCACGTTCGGCTTCTGCTTCGGTGGCTGTTGTGCACTGGAGCTTGCTCGTAGTGGTGCCGACCTGCGTGCGGCGGTGTCGTTCCATGGCACCCTGGACACCCCGAAGCCTGAAGATGGCAAGCACATCAAGGGCTCGGTGCTGGTGTTGCATGGTGCATCCGACCCGTTGGTGCCGAAAGAGCAGTTGCCAGCGTTCGAGGAGGAGATGAACGCGGCCAAGGTGGACTGGCAGTTGCTGAGCTATGGCGGGGCGGTGCACTCGTTTACCGACCCGAATGCCAATATGCCGGGCAAGATGCAGTATGACCGCCGCACCTCGGAACGGGCTTTCCGTGCGATGCACAACCTGCTGACAGAAGTGTTCCAGCGCTGATATAGCAGGGGGCGCCTTGCGCCCCATCGCCGGCAAGCCAGCTCCCACTGGTACAGCGCACGCCGCTCTTTGTGGGAGCTGGCTTGCCGGCGATGGGCTGCACAGCAGCCCCGAAATTACCGGGGCAACTCGATCCTTGAAGTTTCCCCCGGTACCACCGGCCAATCCCCCGCAGCCCACCGTGCCCTGGCTTGCTCGATCAGTTCCGGGTCGCTTGCCACGAAATTCCAGTTCATTCGCCGCGGCCCATCCAGTGGCTCCCCGCCAATCAGTACCAACTGACACTGTGCGTCCGCATACAGCGTCACGTCCTCGCCCTCCGGCAGCACCACCAGGCTGCAAGGCTCCACATCCTCATCGCCCAGCAGCAACTCGCCATCCAGCAGGTAAAGCGCCCGCTGCTCGTGTTCAGCCGGTATCAGCAGCGTTGTCGCCGGTTGCATCTGTACGTGCGCATAAAGGGTAGGGGAGAGCACCGGCACCGGTGACTCCAGGCAGAACCCGGTGCCAGCAATCATGCAGATGCGTACCCCCAGGTGGTCACTCACCGGCAGGCTCGCCGCCGGGTGGTGGCTGTAGCTCGCCGGGCCTTGTTCGTGCGCGCGCGGCGAAGCCAGCCACACTTGCAGGCCGTGCAGGCGCGAACCATGGGCCAGGGCATCTGCCGGCGTACGCTCGACATGGGCCACGCCGCTGCCAGCCGTCATCCAGCTGACATCGCCGGGGAGCACCCGCTGCTCTGAGCCGAGGCTGTCCTTGTGCAGGATCGCCCCCTCGAACAGGTAGGTCAGGGTCGACAGGCCGATGTGCGGGTGCTGGCGGATGTCCATGCCATGCCCCGGGGCATAGTCGGTTTCGAGCATATGGTCGAAGAACACGAACGGGCCGACGCTACGGCACTGTGCTGCCGGCAGCGGGCGCAGGATCGGCTGGCCCTCGACCGATTCGGCACGTGGGCGGATGATCAGGGGGCTGCTCATGGGGTGGGCTCCAGGCGCGGTGGAAATGCCTCAAGCATAGCGGTTTGCCTGGTGCGGCTGAACCGTATCGTTTGCCGGCCGGTCTACTGTTTCCATACCCGTAGAAGGAAACTGCCCATGATTGCCCGAGCGCTGGCCTGCGTGTTGTTGTCTGGCTGGCTGTGCCAGGCGGCACAGGCACGCGACTACCGCTACAGCGATGCCCACCTGCACTACGTCGACTTCTTCCAGGAGAGCGAAGGCATGCCGGCGTTGCTAAAGGCCATGGATGCCGCAGGCATCGAGCAGTCGATGATTTCCGGCATACCGGTGGCCAAGAAATGGCATGAAGACGAGCCCAAGCGCCCGCGTTATTACGCCGGTGACGATGCCGATGCCTACTGGTACAGCGCCACCGATACTTACGTGGCGGCCGCCCTGCAGCAGTTGCCGATAGAGCAGCGCAAACGCTTTCATCCGTTCCTGACGGGTTTCAACCCGGTGGACAAGAACGCTGTCAGCCATATCGAGCGCATGCTCGATATGTACCCGGGGCTGTGGGAGGGAATCGGCGAGGTTTTCACCCGTCACGATGACCTGACAGCGCTGACCAGTGGCGACACGCCGCGCGCCAACAACGAAGCCATGACGCGCATTTACCATCTGGCGGCCGAGCGGGACCTGCCGGTACTGCTGCATTCCAATATCACTTCAAAACGCGAGCGTAACCCGCTGTACCTGGCAGAGATCGAAGAGCCGCTGCGCAATCACCCGCACACGCGGTTCATCTGGGCGCACGCCGGCAGCAGCATGGAGATCCACCGGCACCAGACGCAGATGGACTTTTTGCTCCCGGTGCTGACGCGGTTGCTGGAGGATTACCCGAACCTGTATGTCGACCTGTCGTGGAGTGTGCTGCAGCCCTATCTGCTGGATGACAAGGGCGTGCCGCGCAAGGCCTGGGTGGCATTGGTCGAGCGGTACCCGGAGCGGTTCATGCTGGGGTCGGATGTGGTGGGGCGCTTTGGCAGCCTGGGGGAGCAGATGCACGGGTTCAGGCCGTTTCTGGATGCATTGCCAGAACAGGTAGCCAACAAAGTGGCCCGGGAGAATTTTCTGGCAGTGTTGCCCAAGGTTCATCAATAGCCTGTGCCGGCCTCTTCGCGGGCATGCCCACTCCCACAGGTACTGTAGAGGCTTCGGAACCTGTGGGAGCGGGCGCGCCCGCGAAGAGGCCGGTAGGCAACACAAATGAAAACGCCCCGAACCAGTCGGGGCGTTTTCGATTACCGCATCAGCGTCTTACTTGCCTTCCCAGCGCTTGAGCACCAGGGTGGCGTTGGTGCCGCCGAAGCCGAAGCTGTTGCTCATGACCGTATCGATCTTGGCGTTTTCCAAGGTTTCGCGCTGGATCGGCAGGTCGGCGACCTCCGGGTCCAGTTCGTCGATGTTGGCGGAGCCGGCGATGAAGTTGTTTTCCATCATCAGCAGGCAGTAGATCGCCTCGTGCACGCCAGCAGCGCCCAGCGAGTGACCCGACAGGCTCTTGGTCGAGCTGATCTTCGGTGCCTTGTCGCCGAATACCGCGCGAACGCCCTTGATCTCGGCAACGTCACCGACCGGGGTCGAGGTGCCGTGGGTGTTCAGGTAGTCGATCGGGGTGTCGACGGTGGACAGTGCCTGCTGCATGCAGCGGATGGCGCCTTCGCCGCTCGGGGCAACCATGTCGTAGCCATCGGAAGTCGCACCGTAGCCAACGATTTCGGCGTAGATCTTGGCGCCACGGGCCAGGGCGTGTTCCAGCTCTTCGACCACAACCATGCCGCCACCGCCAGCAATGACGAAGCCATCACGGTCGTTATCGTAGGCACGCGAGGCCAGTTCCGGGGTTTCGTTGCGCTTGGTCGACAGGGCGCCCATGGCATCGAACAGGAACGACTGGCTCCAGTGCTCTTCTTCACCGCCACCGGCGAAGACGATGTCTTGCTTGCCCCACTGGATCTGCTCCAGGGCGGTACCGATGCAGTGTGCCGAGGTGGCGCATGCCGAGGAGATCGAGTAGTTCAGGCCCTTGATCTTGAATGGGGTGGCCAGGCACGCCGAAACGGTGCTGCCCATGGTGCGGGTGACACGGTATGGGCCGACGCGCTTGACGCCTTTCTCGCGCAGGGTGTCCAGCGCTTCCATCTGGTTCAGGGTCGAGGCGCCGCCGGAGCCAGCTACCAGCCCGGTACGCGGGTTGGAAACCTGCTCTTCGGTCAGGCCTGCGTCCTTGATCGCGTCCTGCATCGCCAGGTAGGCGTACGCCGCGGCGTGGCCGACGAAGCGGTATACCTTGCGGTCGATCAGTTCTTCGAGGTTGAGGTCGATGGACCCGGAAACCTGGCTGCGCAGCCCCATTTCCTTGTATTCCGGGTTGAAACGGATACCCGGACGGCTTTTACGCAGGTTTTCGGTGACGGTAGCTTTGTCATTGCCCAGGCACGATACGATGCCCAGACCAGTGATAACGACGCGGCGCATGCGAATAACCCTTAGAAATTGTCAGTGGAAGTGAACACGCCGACCCGCAGGCCTTCGGCAGTGTAGATCTCACGGCCGTCGACGCTGACCGAGCCATCGGCGATGGCCATGTTCAGCTTGCCCTTCAGGACACGCTTGATCTGAATGTTGTAGGTGACTTTCTTGGCCTCTGGCAGTACCTGGCCGAAGAATTTCACCTCGCCCGAGCCCAGGGCGCGGCCGCGGCCCGGCAGGCCTTGCCAGCCGAGGAAGAAGCCTACCAGCTGCCACATGGCATCGAGGCCCAGGCAGCCCGGCATGACCGGATCGCCTTCGAAGTGGCAGGCGAAGAACCACAGGTCCGGGTTGATATCCAGCTCGGCGACCAATTCACCTTTGCCGTACTTGCCGCCTTCTTCGCTGATATGGGTGATGCGATCGACCATCAGCATGTTCGGCGCGGGCAGTTGCGCATTACCTGGGCCGAACAGCTCACCGCGACTGCAGCGCAGCAGGTCTTCCCGAGTAAAGGCGTGTTGTTTGGTCATGCGAGCTCCTCAATAACCCCCTGCGGCAGGGGATGAATCTTCCCGGCCGGCCTGATACGCATCGCGTTCAAGACGGCAGCCTACAGGTAGACTATTGCGTTGTGGTGAAAGTCACAGTGCACCCGGTGAAAGAAGTACAGGTGTGCACTGAAACGTCTATTTTCAGGTCCGATGATGGTCCTGTCCAGTGTTTAAGACTGCCGCACTTTAGCATTTATCGCCAGTCGCGGTTGTCTGACCGGGTAACCAGCGTTCCAGCACCTGCTGCAGCTCGGTACGGCGCAAGGGTTTGCTCAGGTAGTCGTCCATGCCAGCGGCCATGCAACGCTCGCGGTCACCCTGCATCGCATTGGCCGTCAGGGCGATGATCGGTAACCCGGTGCCGTTGGGCAATTGGCGGATACGCCGGGTGGCTTCATAGCCGTCCAGGTGCGGCAGCCGACAGTCCATCAGCACGGCGGCAAAGCGCTGGCGGCTGACCAGGTCGACGGCCTCAAGTCCATCTTCGGCTGTGCATACCGCCAGGCCCAGGCTGCGCAGCATGGCTTCGATGACGCTCTGGTTGACCGGATTGTCCTCTACCAGCAGCACCTGATCACTGCCGGGCGCCGTCGTTTTCGCGTGCGTTGGCAACGTCGGCTGGCTGGGGGGAGGGCTGGCCAGGGCCAGCGGCATCTCCAGGGTAAACGTAGAACCCAGGCCTTCGCGGCTTTCACCGCGCAGCTTGCCGCCCATGCGTTCGGCCAGGGTGCGGGCGATCGACAGGCCCAGCCCGGTGCCGCCATAACGGCGGGAGATCGAGCTGTCGGCCTGCTGGAAGGCCACGAACATCATTTCAAGGCGGTCGCTGTCGATCCCGATACCCGTGTCGCGCACACTGCAGGTGAGCCAGATCAACTGCCGGTCGAGCACCTGCCAGCGTGCTTCGACCTGAACCTGGCCGCGTTCGGTGAACTTCAGTGCGTTACCGACCAGGTTCAGCAGGATCTGGCGGATGCGCGTGGGGTCGCCGTTCACTTGCAACTGCTCGATGTCGGCCGGCAGTTGCAGGTGCAAGCCAAGGCCACGCTGCTGGGCACTGTGCTGGAACGACAGGACGCAGCTGGTAATCAGCTCACCCAGGTTGAAATTGATGTGTTCCAGCTGAAGCGCAGCGCGTTCGATGCGCGAGAAGTCGAGGATATCGTTGATGACTTTCAGCAAATGCCCGGTGGATTCGCTGGCCACTGCGGTGTAGTCGGCCTGTTCGGTACTTAGCTGCGTGGTTTCCAGCAGCTGCAGCATGCCCAGCACGCCATTCATCGGGGTGCGCAGCTCGTGACTCATCATCGCCAGGAAGTCCGATTTGGCTCGGTTGGCTTGTTCGGCTTCCTCGCGGGCCTGGATCAGCTCGGCAATGGCCTGCTTCTGTTCATCGCTGGCCTGCTCCAGGGCGTTGGCCAGGTTGTTGATATGGCGGGCCAGGTGGCCCAGCTCGCTATCATCGACCACGGGCAGCGGGGTGTTGTACTGGCCCTGCTGTATGGCCTTGACCGCATGGCCCATGTCGCTGATCGGCTTGGCCAGGCTCAGGGCCAGGCGGCGCGCCAGCAAGAAGGTGAACAGCAAGGCGAACAGCGCCAGGATGCCGGCCTTGATCACGATTTCCTGTTGGCGTTGGCTGAAGGCGTCATCGGACATGCCGACGATCACCCGGCCCAGGTAGTCATCGCCGATCGCGGGTGTGGCGGCCTTGCCCTGCTGCAGGAAGTCGCTGTCCAGGCGGATTTGCTGCAAGCGTATGGGCGCCTGGAACACCTCTACGCGCTGCGCGCGGTTGGCGCTTTCGTCGGACTGCTCGACGTACACAAGGATGTGGTTGCGGCTGTCCTGCACCTCGAGGAAGCGCACGTGCGGGATGCTGAGGGTGGCGCGCATCAGGCCTTCGAGCACCTCGTTGTTGCCCGAGATCACCCCGTACTCCGAGGCCGGGGCCAACTGGTTGGCGATCAGCTGCCCGGTGTGGTTCAGCTCCTGGCGCAGGTCCTGGATGCGCACGAAGGTGAAGAAGCTGATCAGCAGCAAGGTCAGCAGCAGGGCAGGGCCAAGGCTTATGATTTGCGTGCGGGTGTGGATGTCCCAGCTCAGGCCTTTGCTCATGGGGTGGGCTCTCCTTCGGCCAGGGCCTTGGCGGCGGCGGACGGATCGATCGGTTGCAGGCCCAGGGCGCGCGCCACCTGCTGGTTGCCACTGACGCCGAAACGGGCCGGATACAGGCTGCGCGGCCAGCGCCCCGGAGGCTGGTCGAGCAACTGGTCAAGTACTGCCAGCCAGTCCTCCTGGTCGCTGTAGGTACTGGCCAGGGCGCCGGCGCGAACAAAGCCGGCGTTCGGGCCGATCAGCGCCATCTGCCGGCCATAACTGCTCAGCAACAGGTTCTTCGCAGTCTTGGAGTTGTACAGGTCCGGGTCATCCAGGCCCAGCAGCACATCGCTGTTACCCAGCAGGTGCTGCAGGGGCCGGCTGTCACGCAGGTCGGGCCAGTCCTGGGCAATGATTTCCAGGCCCAGCGGGCGGGCCGCATGGCGCAGCTCTTCGAGCAGGAAACCACTGTGCTCGCCGTACAGCACACCAATGCGCTGGGCCTGTGGCAGCAGGTAGCGCGCCAGGCGCAGTTGCCGGGCCAACGGCGGGTCGCTCCACAGCAAGGTGAGAAACGCCGGGCGCGACTTTCCCAGGCGCTGTTCAGCCTGCACCCGGCTTATTCGCATGGCCAGGGCTGGCGGGCCGGCGTTTTCACCCAGGCGCCACTCCAGGGCAGCACTGTCGAGCAGAATCAGGCGCTGGTCGGTTTTGAGCTTGCCAGGGGGGGGCAGGTCGGCAGTGGTCTGGAAATGCACATGATCGTGCGGCCGACGGCTTTCGAGTGCGGCGACAAAGCTGCGGATGCCGGGCTGGTCTTGCGCGCCTACCAGCAGAATTTCGCTGGCGGACAAGGGCCCCAATGGCCACAGGCAAAGCAGCAACAGGCGCAGCACCAGGGCCATCAGAACGCCAGCTCCGCGCTGAAACTGAGGCGGTGGCGGCTGTCGTAGCGGTTCTGAACGGTTGTGGTCGGCTCGTCGTCCAGGCGTTGTTGCCACAGCGCCGCCAGCTCCAGGTTGCTGCCCTGCACCCGAAGGCGCTTGGCCAGGCGCAGGTCCAGGCGCTCGTAGCGGTACTGGTTGAGCGCATCGTCACCGTAGTAGAACAGCGCACTCGACCAGCCATCGCCCCATTCGCGCATCCACCCGGCCGAGCCGCTGTTGCGGGCGCTGAGGCGGCGGTCGTCGGGGTTGCTGGCCCAGGCATCGACATAGGCGTAGGTCAGGCGCAGGCGGTCACGCAGGGTGGGGCGCCAGTCCAGTTGCGCCTCGCTGCCGCTGAAACGTGCCTTGTTGGCGTTGCTGGCGATGTACTGGTTGTTGCGCAGGGGCTCGCTGATCATGCCAGTGATCTCGTCGTAGAACAGCTTCACGTCCATGCTCAAATCGAGGTCGCTGAAATAGCCGTTGTAGCCCAGTTCGCGCGAGCGCATGCGCTCCTGATCGAGGTCGCCTGGGCCGCGGGTCTTGACGAAATACTCACCGTGCTGTTGGCCGAACGCATTGGGGCTGAGGTTCTTGACCGTGTAGCTCCAGTTGATGTTGTTCTCGAACATGTCGGGCGAGCGCACCGCCTCGGAATACACCGCGCGCAGGCCATGGCGCGGGGTAATCAGGTAGTTGACCGCAACGCGCGGGGTCAGTGAGCTGCCCGACAGGCGCGAGTCTTCGAACATCGCCCCGCCCTGCAAGATCCAGTGCTCGTCGGCGCGCCATTCCAGCTGGCCGAACAGGCGCCAGGTCTGGTCGTCGATGCTGCCGTTGAAGTAGGTCTGCGAGTCGGCACGGTCATAGCGGTAGTTCATGCCGCTGAGCAGGCGCAGGCTGTCGGTCAGGCTCAGGGTATCCTGGATTTCCAGGTCGTAGCGGGTTTCACGGGTGCTCTGGTCCACATCGCCGCAGACCACGCTGCTGCCGCCTTGGTTGTTCCACTGATCCTTGATGGCATCGACCAGCGCTTGTTCTGCCGGGTTGCTGCTGGGTGGCGGGTTGTTGGCGCCGCGTGCGACCAGCTCGGCGTAATTGGGGTTCATCTGCCACAGCCGGGTCAGTTCGGGGCTGAACGACAGTGCGGCATCACAGGCCCGCCAGACCTGTTGGCGGTCGAAATGCTGTGCCGAACCCTGCACATACAGGCTGTGGTCGGGATTGAAGTCGATGTTCCAGCGCACCGACCCTGCGTAGTCCTTGGCATTGACGTCGGCATTGTCGCCGCGCTGGGTAACGTAGGGGAATACCGGCTGGTAGGTATAGGGCCGCTGGTTGCTGCCTTCTTTTGCAGCCAGTTGCCATTCCAGGGTCTGGTCGACCGCCAGGTTGTGGCTGGCACTGAGGTTGAAACGGGTCAGCCGGCGGCTGTCCCGGTAGTCCTGGCCGAACTGGTCGTGGTCGAAGCCGTCGTCCTGCTGGCCCGACAACGACAGGCGCATGTCGCCGCCATCCCAGCCGAAACCGTGGCTGGCATAGAAGTCGTTGATGCCGTCCTCGCCGCGGGTCACTTTCAATCGTGTGCCATGGCTATCGGCGGGGTTACGGGTGAGGATGTTGACCACCGCCATCAGCGCATTGGCACCGTAGCTGACCGTGTTGGGGCCGCGGAACACCTCGATGCGCTCGATGTCTTCCATGGCCAGGGGGATGTCGCTCCAGTCCACCGTGGCCAGGCCAGCCCGGTACACCGAGCGGCCATCGATCAGCACCTGCATGCGCCGCGCTTCGCTGGCGTTGCTGCCGTGGTAGTTGACCGTCGGCTGGTTGCCGGCGCCGTAGCCAATCATCATGCCCGGTACCAGGCGCAGCAGTTCGGGAATGTCGCGGGCGCCGCTGGCGCGGATCAGCTCGCTGTCGAGCACGGTCATGCTGCCCGGGACGGCCGCCGGGGATTGTTTCAGGCGCGTGGCGGTCAGAACCTGCGGCAGGTCGCTGTTGTCGATGAACAGGTCGTCGGCCATGGCCGGGCCACCGAGCAGGGCAGTCAGTATCAGCAGGCGCGGGAACGGGGGCGAGCCAGGGAACACGGGGCAGCCTTGTATCAGGATTGAAACAGGCATGGTAACTGACCTTGGCGTATTTTCCAGTGATCTGCGTCGGCTGTTCTGGCCCTTTCCTGGATGAGCCCGCTTTCACAGCGGCTGAACGCTGTGTGTACCTGTGGGGGCGGCCTTGCCCGCGAAGAGGCCAGTACTGACACTGGTTCTGTAGCAGGCGAGCCGTATAATGGCGGGGTCGCCACTTAATTTTTGGCTTTAACGGATTGGATATGACTGAACAGCAACCTGTTGCAGTTCTGGGAGGCGGCAGCTTCGGCACCGCCGTGGCGAACCTGCTGGCGGAAAACGGTGTGCCGGTGCGCCAATGGATGCGCGACCCGGCGCAGGCCGAGGCCATGCGCGTCAATCGCGAGAATCCGCGCTACCTCAAGGGCATCCGCCTGCAGGATGGCGTGGAGCCGGTCAACGATCTGCTGGCCACCTTGCAGGCGAGCGAGTTGATCTTCGTCGCGCTGCCATCAAGTGCCTTGCGCAGTGTCCTGGCGCCCCACGCCGAGCTGTTGCGGGGCAAGGGCCTGGTCAGCCTGACCAAGGGTATCGAGGCGCAGAGCTTCAAGCTGATGAGCCAGATCCTTGAAGAAATCGCCCCTGACGCCCGCATCGGGGTGCTGTCGGGCCCCAACCTGGCCCGCGAGATCGCCGAACATGCGCTGACCGCCACAGTGGTCGCCAGCGAGGACGAACAACTCTGCCAGCAAGTGCAGGATGTACTGCACGGGCGCACCTTCCGGGTCTACGCCAGCGCCGACCGCTTCGGCGTCGAACTGGGTGGGGCGCTGAAAAACGTCTACGCCATTATCGCTGGCATGGCCGTGGCCTTGGGCATGGGCGAGAACACCAAGAGCATGCTGATTACCCGGGCCCTGGCCGAGATGACCCGCTTTGCCGTCAGCCAGGGTGCCAACCCCATGACCTTCCTTGGCCTGGCCGGTGTCGGTGACCTGATCGTCACCTGCTCCTCGCCCAAGAGCCGCAACTACCAGGTGGGCCATGCGCTGGGCCAGGGGTTGAGCCTGGAACAGGCTGTCAGCCGCCTGGGCGAGGTGGCTGAAGGCGTCAACACCCTCAAGGTGCTCAAGGCCAAGGCGCAGGAGGTACAGGTGTACATGCCGCTGGTGGCGGGCTTGCATGCCATCCTGTTCGAAGGCCGCACACTGAACCAGGTGATCGAGCACCTGATGCGCGCCGAGCCCAAGACCGATGTCGATTTCATTTCCATCAGCGGTTTCAACTGAGCCCTTGGCGGCTCTGACACGAGCAAGGAGCAACACATGAACGATACGCCCGAACGCGCCCAGCGCGAGTCGATCATCCTGCGGGTGCTGTGGATGCTGGTGTTCCTGGTGGTCTGGCAACTGGCCGAATTGCTGCTCGGCGGCCTGGTGCTGGTGCAACTCATCTACCGCCTGGTGTATGGCGCGCCCAGCGCCAGCCTGATGAACTTCGGCGACAGCCTGAGCCAGTACCTGGCGCAGATCGGCCGCTATGGCAGCTTCCACACTGAGCAGAAGCCCTGGCCATTTGCCGACTGGCCAGCACCGCGTGCCCCGGAAGGCGAGGCGCCGCATGCCGTGGCACCTGCCCCGCACCCGGTGCGGGACGAGGAACCCAAGCTGTGAAGCTGTGGGTGCTGCGCCACGGTGAGGCGGAGCCGCGGGCCAATACCGACGCCGAGCGCCGCCTGACTGGCCATGGTCGCGAGCAGGTGCTGCACAGCGCTGCCCGCCTGCTGGGGCAGCCGCTGCAGGCGATTATCGCCAGCCCCTACGTGCGCGCCCAGCAAACGGCGGCGCTGGTGCATGACACGCTGGGTTTCAGGGAGCCGGTGCGTACCGTGCCCTGGTTGACGCCAGAGAGTGATGTGCAGCAGGTCATCGGCGAAATCGAGCGCCTGGGGCTGGAGCATGTACTGCTAGTCAGCCACCAGCCGCTGGTGGGGAATCTGATCGGTGCGCTGGAGCATGGTCACCAACAGCAACCAGCCGCCATGAGCACCGCCAGCCTGGCGGAGCTGGAAGGGGAGTGGCCCTTGGCTGGGCTGATGACCCTCCGAGCGATCAGCCCACCGGTGTGATTCCCCGGCAAATCGATAAGGCAACTGGCATTTTTGTCAGTTGCCGCACTTGATGGCCCCTTGCTAGCGTTGCCTCAAAGCAATCAGGCAGGGAGCAGCGGATGAGCGGTGAAATGCGGGAGCTGTTGAGTTCCCTGGACCTGCAACCCACCGTAGACAAGGTGGAGGAAGGCGTTACGCTGGACTTTGCCCAGTACAGCCTGCTGCGCGATTCGGCCGACGCCAAGCTCTACCAGTTGCTGCACAAGGTCAACCGCAACGGCAACCTGGAGCCTGCTACCAGGCAGCAAAGCGAGCGGGACCTGCGCACGCTGCAGGACGCCTGCCTGCGAGTCTCCCACCTGCTACAAACCAGTTGCCTGGCCTTGCGCCGTCTGCAACTCGACTTTCAGGACCAGCGCCTGGCCCGTGAGGCGCTGGAAAGCCAGTTGGCCTACATGCAGGCCTGCTTGCGCCGGTCTTTGGCCAGCTTCGACCGCTCGGCGTGACCTGATAGCCCTCGTTGATGACCTTTCCGAATGTTGCTGAATCGCGCCCCGATGCCGACAATGAGCCATCATCTTCCGTCCGGACCAGGCGCCATGTCGCAGCAGATCTTCTTCGCTCATGCCAACGGTTTCCCTTCGGCCACGTATGGCAAGCTGTTCGCTGCCCTGGCGCCGGACTACCAGGTGCGGCACCTGGCCCAGCACGGCCACGATCCGCGCTTTCCGGTAGACGACAACTGGCAGAGCCTGGTCGATGAGCTGCTGCATCACCTGGCGCAGCAGGACCAGCCCATCTGGGGTGTCGGGCATTCGCTGGGAGGAGTGTTGCACCTGCATGCTGCCTTGCGTCGCCCCGAGTACTACCGCGGGGTAGTGATGCTGGACTCGCCGGTGCTCACCCGTGCCGACCAGTGGCTGCTGCGCACCGCCAAGCGTTTCGGTTTCATTGACCGCATTACTCCGGCCGGCCGCACGTTGGGGCGCCGCGAAGTTTTCAATGACCGCGACAGTGCCCGGGACTATTTTGCTGGCAAGTCACTGTTTCGCCATTTTGACCCCGACTGCCTCGAAGCCTATGTAGAACATGGCCTGCAGGCGATGGAGCAGGGGCTGCAACTGCGCTTCGATCCGGCCACCGAAATCAGTATCTACCGCAGCATCCCGCACACCAGCCCCGCGCCCGCACGGCAGTTGCAGGTGCCGCTGGCCATGGTGCGCGGCGAGCGCAGCAACGTCATTCGCCGTCACCACACCCTGGCGGTGCGCGGTATGCCCAAAGGCGAATACCACAGTGTGCCCGGCGGCCACATGTTCCCGCTGGAGCGCCCGACCGACACCGCCAGCCTGATCAAGGGCCTGTTCGACCGCTGGAGCCAGGCATGAGCGCGCAGGTGCAGGAAGTGCGCCTGAGCCTGGGCCATATCGAACTGGCGGCTCACCTGTTCGGCCCCGAGGACGGGCTGCCGGTAATTGCCCTGCATGGCTGGTTGGATAACGCCAACAGTTACGCCCGCCTGGCGCCGCAACTGAAGGGCCTGCGCATCGTCGCCCTGGACCTGGCCGGGCACGGTTACTCGGAACACCGTCCGCCTGGTGCCGGCTATGCCCTGGCCGACTACGCCCACGACGTGCTGCGGGTTGCCGAGCAGCTGGGTTGGCAGCGTTTCGCCCTGTTGGGCCACTCGCTGGGCGCAATCATTTCGGTACAACTGGCCGGCGCCTTGCCCGACCGGGTCAGCCACCTGGCGTTGATCGACGGCGTCATCCCGCCGACCGGTGCCGAGCAGGACGCAGGCGAGCGCTTGGGGATGGCACTGCAAGCCCAGTTGCGGCTGGATGGCAAACGCAAGTCGGTGTACGCAACGCTGGAAGAAGGCGTGCATGCGCGGATGAAAGGCATGGTCGCGGTCAGCCGCGAGGCTGCAGAATTGCTGGCGCAACGTGGCCTGATGCCGGTACCCGGTGGCTACAGCTGGCGCAGTGACAGCCGCCTCACCCTGCCATCGCCGGTGCGCCTGAGTGAAGCCCAGGCCATGGCCCATGTGCGCCGGGTGAGTTGCCCGGCGCTGTTGGTGGTGGCCGCCGACGGCATGCTGGCGCGCCACGCCGCGTTGCTGGAGCAGCTACCCTTTGAGCAGGTAACGCTGCCCGGTGGCCATCACCTGCACCTGAATGATGAGCAGGGCGCGGCCCTTGTCGCAGACTGTATCAATAGCTTCTTTGGCTTTGCTTGACTTGCACCGGACAAGTGTCGAGGCTTGGCGGGTTGAACAGGGAGACAACCATGCAACTGCCAGACATCCTGGAGCTTCACTTCGGCGCCGCGCGCCGCCTGGTTCGCCAATGAGCGCGCCTGTTGCTATCCGTACTGCTGTCGCCGCCTGCCTGGCGCTGGCCAGCCCTGTGTTGTGGGCCGGCAGCCTGCCGGTGCCGGTGGACGGCAAGGTCGTTGACCAGCGCCCGGCCGTGGAGCAGGAGCGCGTCTACCCCATGGGCCCGCTGCGCAAGATCAGCGGCCGCCTGCGGGTCGAAAACAAGGTCGAGAGCCGCGGCCAGGTCAGCTCGGTAACCTACGAACTGCCAGTCGAACGGACTGCCCGTGAAGCCTTCACCAGTGCCCGCGAAGAGCTGCAGCGTGACGGCGGTTACCCGTTGTTCTGGTGCCAGGGCCGCGATTGCGGCGAGGCCAGCCTGTGGGCCAACGATGTGTTCGCCAATGCCCGCCTCAACGGTGGCGACGAGCAGCAGGCGTTCATCTTGCTGCGCCGCTCGGCAGAAGAGGCCGACACCTTGGTCGCGCTCTACAGCGTCACACGTGGCAACCGCCGCGCCTACCTGCATGTGGAGGAGTTCGTCGCCGCCAGCCCGCTGGGCGAGCTGCTGCCAACCGCCGCCACGGTGCTGCGCGAAATGCGTGATACCGGCAAGCTCGACTACCCTGACCTTGCTGCACCGCAAGACACCTGGGTGAACCTGCTGGCCCGCAGCCTGAACCTCGACAGCACCTTGCGCGCCAGCCTCAGTGGCGCCCAGGCCGAAGCCTGGCGCGAGGCGCTGGTCAAGGCCGGTGTGCGCAATGGCCGCCTTGAGGTCGGCAGTGCGCCCACAGACGGCCTGCACCTTGAACTGATCCGTTGAACGAGCGCCACCATGGTTAACAATGATCGCCTGCTGGTCCAGATTCTGCTGCTGGCGTTACTGGGCGCCGGCCTGTGGGTGATGGCACCGTTCATTTCGGCATTGCTGTGGGGGGCCATCCTGGCCTTTGCCAGTTGGCCGTTGATGCGCTTGCTGACCCGTGTGCTGGGCGGGCGTGAAACCCTCGCGGCAAGCCTGCTGACCACGGCCTGGATCCTGATCGTGGCACTGCCGCTGGTGTGGCTGGGGTTCAACCTGGCCGATCACATTCGCGATGCCACGGCGTTTGTACGTGACGTGCAGGTCGATGGCCTTCCGGATGCGCCGGCCTGGCTGGGTGGCATTCCATTCGTGGGCGAGCGCCTGGTCAACGGGTGGCAATCGCTGGACCAGCAAGGCGCGGCCTTGCTGGCCTCGGCCAAGCCCTACTTCGGGCAGGTGGGCAACTGGTTGCTGGCGCGCAGTGCGCAGATCGGCAGCGGTGTGCTGGAACTGACCCTGAGCCTGGTGTTCGTGTTCTTCTTCTACCGCGACGGGCCGCGTCTGGCAGCTTTCGTGTTGCGCTTGCTGCACCGCCTGATGGGCGAGCGCGCCGAGTATTACCTGGAGCTGGTAGCCGGTACCGTGCAGCGGGTGGTCAACGGGGTGATCGGCACGGCGGCCGCGCAGGCGCTGCTGGCGCTGATCGGCTTCCTGATTGCCGGGGTGCCCGGGGCGATCGTGCTGGGCCTGGTGACCTTCATGCTCAGCCTGATCCCCATGGGCCCGCCACTGGCCTGGATCCCGGCCACTGCCTGGCTGGTGTGGAAGGGCGAGTACGGCATGGCGGTGTTCCTGGGTATCTGGGGCACTTTCGTCATCAGTGGCGTGGACAACGTGCTCAAGCCGTACCTGATCAGCCGTGGCGGCAACCTGCCGCTGGTGATCGTGCTGCTGGGTGTATTCGGTGGCTTGCTTGCCTTTGGCTTCATTGGCCTGTTCATCGGGCCGACCTTGCTGGCGGTCGGTTACAGTCTGCTGCTGGACTGGAGCCGTAACGCCGCACAGCAGCCGCCACAGCAATAAGCCTGTAACGGGCTCTTCGCGGGCACGCCCGCTCCCACAGGTACTGCACAGTCTTCATACGGTGGATTCACCCGCGAAGAGGCCAGTACAGGCAGCCCAACAAGCTGATCTTTACGCATTCTTTATACCTCCCCCCATCCCCCGGTCTCGCCCCTTTACGCCCCTCCCTAAGACAATTTCCCCAAAGCGGCCCAAGCCGTAACACGGGGAGAACCACTCATGAACATGCTCGACGGGCTGTCACTGCTGCTGGCAGTGGCCTTGGCGTTTTATCTGCTGGTGGCGCTGCTGCGCGCCGATCGCAGCTAGGGAGCGACCATGCACAGTTACGATTTCGCCTTGCTCCTGGCGTTCTTTGCCATCGTGCTGCTACCGGCACCCTGGCTTGGGCGGTTCTACTTCAAGGTCATGGAAGGCCAGCGCACCTGGCTGTCGCCACTACTCGGCCCGGTCGAGCAAGCTTGCTACCGGCTGGCGGGGGTGAACGCCAGCCAGGAGCAGAACTGGCGGCAGTACACCCTGGCCCTGCTGGCCTTCAACCTGGTCGGGTTCCTGCTGCTGTTCGCCGTGCTGTTATTGCAGGGCTACCTGCCGCTCAACCCGCAGCACCTGCCGGGCCAGGAATGGTCGCTGGCGTTCAATACCGCCGTCAGTTTCGTGACCAACACCAACTGGCAGGCCTACAGCGGTGAGGCCTCGGTCAGCTATTTGAGCCAGATGCTCGGCCTGACCGTGCAGAACTTTGTCAGTGCTGCCACCGGCCTGGCCGTGCTGGTTGCGCTGTGCCGTGGCATTGCCCGGCGCAGCACCTCGACGCTGGGCAACTTCTGGGTCGACATGACCCGTGCCACCCTCTACTGCTTGCTGCCGCTGTGCTTGCTGTTGGCGCTGTTGCTGGTATGGCAGGGCGTGCCGCAGACCTTTGCCGACTATGCCCATGCGCTGACCTTGCAAGGTGCTGACCAGACCATTCCACTGGGGCCGGCTGCCAGCCAGATCGCTATCAAGCAATTGGGTACCAATGGTGGCGGCTTCTTCGGCGTCAACTCGGCGCACCCGTTCGAAAACCCCACGGCCTGGAGCAACCTGTTCGAGGTGGCTTCGATCATCCTCATTCCGGTGGCCTTGGTGTTCACCTTCGGCCACTACGTGAGGGACCTGCGCCAGAGCCGCGCCATCCTCGCCTGCATGCTTGCCCTGTTCCTGATCGGTGGCAGCACGGCGTTGTGGTCCGAGCATCAACCCAACCCGGCCCTGCAGAGCCCACAGGTGCAGCAGACCGGCCCCCTGGAGGGCAAGGAAAGCCGCTTCGGCACCACCGGTTCGGTGCTGTGGACGGTCACTACCACCGCGGCCTCGAACGGCTCGGTCAACGCCATGCACGACAGCCTGAACCCGCTGACCGGCATGGTGGCGATGGTCAACATGATGGTCGGCGAGGTGATCTTCGGCGGCGTCGGGGCGGGCCTCTACGGCATGCTGTTGTTCGTCCTGATCGCGGTGTTCCTGGCCGGGCTGATGATTGGCCGCACCCCGGAATACCTGGGCAAGAAACTCCAGGCCCGTGAGGTGCAGTTGCTGGTGGCGACCCTGCTGGTGATGCCGGTGGGCGTGCTGGTGCTTGGCGCCATTGCTGCCAGCCTGCCAGGCCCGGCGGGGGCGGTCACCAACCCTGGGGCGCATGGTTTCAGCCAGCTGCTGTACGCCTATACCTCGGGCACGGCCAACAACGGCTCGGCGTTCGCCGGTTTTGGCGCCAACACGGTGTACCACAACCTGATGATCGGCCTGGCCATGCTCATCGGCCGCTTTGGCTACATCCTGCCGATCCTGGCCTTGGCCGGCAGCCTGGCGGCGAAGAAAAGCGCGCCACAGGGGCAGAACAGCTTCCCCACCCACGGCCCGCTGTTCACCGGCCTGCTGCTGGTGACCATTTTGCTGGTCGGTGGCCTGACCTTCCTGCCGACCCTGGCCCTTGGGCCAATCGCCGAACACCTGAGCCTGGGTTTTTGAGGACCGATCATGAACATGCCCATTCCTGAAGTGAATACCCGGCACACTGCCAAGGACCAGACCCGCTTCGCCGCGCTGTGGCGCCCGGCGCTGGTGCAGGCGTTCGTCAAGCTTGACCCGCGTCAGCTCAAACGCTCGCCGGTGATGCTGGTGGTGGCCCTGACCGCAGTGCTCACCACCGTGCTGTGCTTCGCCCCCGGTAATGGCGTGAGCACGGGTGTTGCCGTGCAAATCGCCCTGTGGCTGTGGTTTACCGTGCTGTTCGCCAACTTCGCCGAAGCCCTCGCCGAAGGCCGTGGCAAGGCCCGCGCCGACAGCCTCAAGGCCGGTAGCCAAGGCCTGACTGCCCAGCGTCGCCAGCGTGATGGCAGTTACGAGACGGTTGCTGCCAGCGCGCTGCGCAAGGATGACGTGGTACGCGTGATAGCCGGCGAGATGATCCCCGGTGACGGCGAGGTGCTTGAAGGTATCGCGGCGGTCAACGAGGCCGCCATTACCGGCGAGTCTGCACCCGTGATCCGCGAGTCCGGCGGCGACCGCTCGGCGGTCACCGGCAACACCCGGTTGGTCTCCGACTGGCTGCTGATCCGTATTACCAGCAATCCGGGCGAGTCGACCCTGGACCGCATGATTGCCTTGGTCGAAGGTGCCAAGAGACAGAAGACTCCCAACGAGATCGCCCTCGACATCCTGCTGATCGGCCTGACCCTGATCTTCCTGATCGTGGTGGTGACCTTGCAGCCGTTCGCCCACTTCGTGGGGGGCAGCCTGCCGCTGATCTTCCTGGCTGCATTGCTGGTGACGCTGATCCCCACCACCATCGGCGGGCTGCTGTCGGCCATCGGCATCGCCGGCATGGACCGGCTGGTGCGGCTGAACGTCATTGCCCGCTCGGGCCGCGCAGTCGAGGCCGCTGGTGACGTGCATACGCTGATGCTCGACAAGACCGGTACGATCACCTTCGGCAACCGCCGCTGCAGCGCGCTGCATGCAGCACCGGGCATCGCTGTCAAGGAACTGGGGGAGGGCGCCTTGCTGGCCTCGCTGGCTGACGATACCGCCGAGGGCAAGTCGATTGTCGAGTACCTGCGCCAGTTGCACGACTTCGTCGAGCCTCCCGCCGGTCAGTTCGAAGCCGTGGCCTTCAGCGCCGAAACGCGCCTGTCGGGCATCGACTACCAGCAGCACCGCTACCGCAAGGGCGCGGTAGATGCCGTGCTGGCATTCGTCGGCATGCAACGCCTGGAAATGCCCCCGGCGCTGGCCCGCGAAGTGGAACGTATTGCCCAGAGCGGTGGTACGCCGCTGCTGGTGTGTGTCGACAAGCGCCTGCTTGGCGTGATCCACCTCAAGGATGTGGTAAAGCCCGGCATCCGCGAGCGCTTCGCCGAGCTGCGCAAACTGGGCATCCGCACCGTGATGGTGACCGGCGACAACCCGTTGACTGCCGCCGCCATCGCCGCAGAGGCGGGCGTGGATGACGTACTGGCCGAGGCCACCCCCGAGAAGAAGCTGGCGCGTATCCGCCAGGAGCAGAACGACGGCCGCCTGGTGGCCATGTGCGGCGACGGCGCCAACGACGCCCCGGCACTGGCCCAGGCCGATGTGGGCATGGCCATGAACGACGGCACCCAGGCCGCGCGCGAGGCGGCCAACATGGTCGACCTGGACAGCGACCCGACCAAGCTGCTGGATGTAGTACAGGTCGGCAAGGAGTTGCTGGTGACCCGCGGTGCGTTGACCACGTTCTCCATTGCCAACGACGTGGCCAAGTACTTCGCCATCCTGCCGGCACTGTTTGCGGCCATCTACCCGCAGCTGGGCGTACTCAACCTGATGCACCTGGCCAGCCCACAGAGCGCGATCCTGTCGGCCATCGTGTTCAACGCGCTGATCATCATCGTGCTGATCCCGCTGGCGTTGCGTGGCGTGCGGGTGCAGGCGGCCAGTGCGGCGCACCTGTTGCGGCGCAACCTGCTGATCTACGGCCTGGGCGGCATTCTGGTGCCGTTCGCCGGGATCAAGCTGATCGACCTGCTGCTCAATGCCCTGAACCTGGTCTGAGGAGGCCGCCATGAATGCTTATGTACGCCCGGCGTTGAGCCTGGCCCTGTTGATGACGCTGGTGACCGGCGCACTGTATCCGCTGGCAGTGACCGGCATCGCCCAGGTTGTTTTTCCGGACCAGGCCAATGGCAGCCTGGTGCGGGATGACCAGGGCCAGGTGCGCGGTTCGGCACTGATCGCCCAGGAATTCAAGGGTGATGGCTGGTTCCATGCACGGCCGTCGGCAGGCGCTTACGCCACGGTGGCCAGCGGGGCCAGCAACCTTTCGCCAAGCAACCCGGCGCTGGCCGAGCGGGTCAAGGGGGAGGCGGCTGCGCTGTATCAGGTGCAGCAGGGGCCGGTGCCGCAGGCGTTGCTGACCACCTCGGGCAGCGGCCTCGACCCACACCTGCCACCGGAGGCGGTTACCTATCAGATCCCACGTGTGGCGGCGGCGCGGAAACTGCCGGTGGAGCGCTTGCAAGCCTTGCAGGAAGAGGCCACCCTCCACCCATTGATCGGCCCACCGGTGGTCAATGTACTGGCGTTGAACAAGGCCTTGGAAAAGCTCGCAATTACCAAATGAAATTGAAGCGGTAGCAGGGACCCTGTGGGAGCGGGTCACCCGCGAATGCGATAGTGCTGCCAGCAACGCATTCGCGGGTGAACCCGCTCCCACAGTTACGGTGCTTGCCCCTGAAATAGCAAAGGATGAAACATGAGTGATTCCGCCCGCGCAGATGCGCTGTTGGCTAACCTACCGCGCACCGGCCGGGGTCGGCTGAAGGTGTTCCTTGGCGCCGCCCCCGGCGTCGGCAAGACCTTCGCCATGCTCCAGGCCGCCCACGGCCAGCAACGTCAGGGTGTGCAGGTACTGGCCGGGGTGGTGGAAACCCACGGCCGTGCTGAAACCGAAGCGCTGCTCGCCGGCCTTCAGCAGCAGCCGTTGCTGCGCAGCCAGTACCGTGGCGTCACCCTTGAGGAAATGGACCTCGACGGCCTGCTCAAGGCTGCGCCGGCCTTGGCTCTGGTCGACGAACTGGCCCACACCAACGCCCCCGGCAGCCGCCACGCCAAGCGCTGGCAGGACGTGCAGGAGCTGCTGGCCGCCGGCATCGACGTGTACACCACGGTCAACGTCCAGCACCTGGAAAGCCTCAACGACAAGGTGCGCGACATCACGGGCGTACAAGTGCGTGAAACCCTGCCGGACTGGGTGCTGCAGGAAGCCTTCGAACTGGTGCTGATCGACCTGCCACCCCGTGAACTGCTCGAACGCCTGCGTGAAGGCAAGGTTTACGTGCCCGAGCAGGCGCGGGCGGCCATCGATGCTTACTTCTCGCAAACCAACCTCACCGCCTTGCGCGAACTGGCCATGCAAACTGCCGCCGCGCAGGTCGATGCCGACCTCGCCGACGGCTATCGCCAACGTGGCCAAGAGGCCCCGGCCTTGCGCGGGCGGCTCCTGGTAGGCGTGGACGGCGACGACCAGGCCGAACGCCTGGTGCGCCATGCCAGCCGCGTGGCGCAACGCCGCCACCTGCCCTGGAGCCTCGTGCATGTGGACAACGGCCGCCTGCGCGACGAAACCGCGCGTCACCGCTTGCAGGCCGCGCAGCAGCTGGCCGAGCGCCTGGGCGGTGAGGTGGTGCTGCTAAGGGCTGGCGAAGTGGCGCGCACGTTGATCCAGCATGCCGCCGAACGGCGGGCCAGCCTGGTGCTGGTGGGGCAGTCCCGTGACCGCCTGCGTCGTCGCCTGTTCGGTGCCGGTGTGGCTGCGCGGCTGCTGCGCGAAAGCCATGGGCTGGAAATCAACGTGCTGGACCGCGACGTGCAGCCGCACGCACCGCGGTCGGCGGTGCGGCGGGTGTGGGTGTGGCGCCACTACCTGCTGGCGCTGCTGGCCACGGTCATGGCGGCGGGGCTGGCCTGGGTGGTGTCGAGTGTGCTGGCGCTGCCCAACATCTCGCTGGTGTTTCTGGCTGCGGTGTTGCTGGTGGCGGTGCGCAGCAGCCTGGGGCCTGCGCTGGCGTGCGCCGCGTTATCGTTCCTGACTTACGATTTTCTGTTCATTCCACCCAATTTCTCGTTCAGCATCCAGCGCGAAGAAGACGTGCTGACCTTGGTGTTCTTCCTGCTGATGGCCGCGCTTACCGGCAACCTGGCCGCGCGCCAGCGCCGCCAGTTGCAGGCGCTGCGCGAAACCCAGGCGCAGACCAGCCAGTTGCTCGACCTGTCGCGCCGACTGACCGTG
This sequence comes from Pseudomonas sp. BN505, assembly GCF_029873175.1. NCBI lineage: Bacteria > Pseudomonadati > Pseudomonadota > Gammaproteobacteria > Pseudomonadales > Pseudomonadaceae > Pseudomonas > Pseudomonas sp. BN505. Next base: position 43,983 of record NZ_SSOI01000069.1, on the reverse strand, counting down.
GCCACCGACCGCCAGGCCGTGTTCAATGCCGCCGGCCAGCATCTGGACGGCTGGCAAGACATGCAGGTGTGCCTGCTGGAGCGCAACGCTGAAGGCCAGCTGCAGGTGACCAGCGGCGAAGCCTACGCCTTCAGCGACACCGAACGAGCTGCCGCCGATTGGGCCTGGCAGCACGGCCAGGCCGCTGGCCATGGCAGCGACACCTTGCCCAATGGCCGCTGGTGGTGGTGGCCGCTGGCGGTGGACGAACAGCCTTTGGCACTGCTGGGTGTGCGCCCGCGCAACGGGCAGCCGCTCAACGACCCACGCCGGCGTCTGCTGACGGCCTTGGGCCAGCCACTGGCTCAGGCCCTGGCCCGCGCCCGTCTGGCCGAGCAGTTGGAGGCTGCGCGCCTGCATGGCGAAACCGAGCAGCTGCGCAGCGCCTTGCTGGCGTCCGTCTCCCACGACCTGCGCACGCCGTTGACCGCCATGCGCGGCAGTATCGACAGCCTGCTGGCGTTGGGCGAAGCGATCCCGCCTGAAGACCGCCGCGAGCTGTTGGAGGGCACCCGCAACGAGGCCGAACGCCTCGATCGCTATATCCAGAACCTGCTGGACATGACCCGCCTGGGTCATGGTGGCCTCAAGCTTGCCCGCGACTGGGTAGCCCCGGGCGACATAGTTGGCAGTGCGCTGAACCGCCTGCGCGTCGTGCTGGCGCCGCTGCGGGTGCACACCGACGTACCGGCCGAGTTGCCGTTGCTGTTCGTGCATGCGGCGCTGATCGAACAGGCGCTGGTCAACGTGCTGGAAAACGCCGCACGCTTCTCCCCGGCCAATGGTCGGCTGGAGCTGCAAGTGGCCGTGCATGAAGACCAGTTGCGCTTTACCGTCAGCGATCAGGGCCCGGGCATTCCAGTCGCCGACCGCGAGAAGATTTTCGACATGTTCTATACCGCTGCCCGTGGTGACCGCGGCGGGCAGGGCACAGGCCTGGGCCTGGCAATCTGCCAGGGCATGATCGGCGCCCATGGCGGGCAGATTCTGGTGGGCGAAGGCATTGATGGCCAGGGCACCGGCATCACTTTATGCTTGCCGCTCCCCCCTCAACCTGAAGCCGAAAGCGAAACCCCATGAGCCAGTCCGCTACCCTGTTGGTCATCGACGATGAACCGCAGATCCGCAAGTTCCTGCGCATCAGCCTGGCCTCGCAGGGCTACAAGGTGCTCGAAGCCGCTACCGGCCAGGAAGGGCTGGCCCAGGCTGCACTGGGCAAGCCGGACCTGGTGGTGCTCGACCTGGGCCTGCCGGACATGGACGGCCAGCAGGTGCTGCGTGAACTGCGCGAATGGAGCGCGGTGCCGGTGATGGTGCTGTCGGTGCGCGCCAGTGAAGTGCAGAAGGTGGATGCGCTGGACGGCGGGGCCAACGACTACGTGACCAAGCCGTTTGGCATCCAGGAATTTCTGGCGCGGGTGCGGGCCTTGCTACGCCAGGTGCCACAGGCCGGGGGCTCGGAAGTGGCAGCCAGCTTTGGGCCGCTGACCGTGGATTTTGCCTTTCGCCGGGTGACCCTGGACGGTGTGGAGGTGGCGTTGACGCGCAAGGAGTATGCCTTGCTGGCGCTATTGGCCGGGCACCCAGGACGGGTGATTACCCAGCAGCAACTGCTCAAGGATGTCTGGGGGCCTACCCATGTAGAGAATACCCACTACCTTCGGATCGTGGTCGGGCATCTGCGGCAGAAGCTGGGCGATGACCCCACGGCGCCACGGTTCATCATCACCGAGGCAGGGGTGGGGTACAGATTGGTGGCGCCGATAGCCTGACCCGCTGCCACAGCAACGAGCTCATTGCCGCTGTTCTATACGTGACAGCGCAGCCTAAAGGCCTGGGCAATCTCCAAAAGGGCAGCGACGCCTGCAAGGGGCTTCACGCCCTGGGTGGCTCCTTCTCGAACAGCTGGCGCATTACCTCCAGGTAGCGTCGAGCGCCCAGGCCCAACGGGCGTGACTTGATCCAGATGATGTCTACCCACAGGCGCAGGCGGCTGGCCATGTTGTCAAAGCGCACCTCGGCCAGTGCACCGGAAGCAATCAGCGGTTCAACCAGCGGCTGCGGCAGATAGGCCCAGCCCAGCCCGGACTGCACCAGGTCCAGCGTGGCCAGGTAGCTGTCGGTCAGCCAGATGCGCCGCGACAGCACCATGCGCGGGTCCGACCCGGTGGCCTTGCCCGAGGCCACGATGATCTGCCGTTGTTCGGCAAAGGCCTCTTCAGGCAGTGGCGTGCCGCTGTTCTGCCCGGCCGGATGGCGCGGTGAGGCGACGGCCACCAGCAGTTGGCTGCCGGCTTCGAGGAACGACTCACGTTCGTCGATGCCGGGCCGTTCGAACACCAGTGCCAGTTGCACACTGCCGTCATGCAACAGGCGAATGGCTTCGGTCTGGGTGGCGGAGCGCACTTCGATTTCCAGGCTGGGAAATTCCTGGGCGAGGGTTTCCAGTGGCTGGCTCCAGCGGCCAGTCTGTAGCTCGGGCGCCACGGCGATGGTCAGGCGTTTTTCCAGGCCCTTGTGCAGTTGCAGGGCCTGGGCATCCAGCAGGTTGAGCTGGCAGATCACCTGCCTGGCCTGGGGCTCAAGCGCCAGGGCGGCGCTGGTGGGCAAGGCTTTGCGCGTGGCCCGGTCGAACAGCGGCAGGTCCAGCTCCGCTTCCAGTTGGGCGATTGCCATGCTTACGGCCGAAGGCACGCGGCCCAGCTTGCGCGCGGCGGCGGAGAACGAGCCGGCATCCAGCACCGCGAGGAAAATTGCCAAGGAGTCGCTGGTAAAGGCCATTGTCAGTAAACCTGATGATGATCATCTTTTATTGCTAGAAATTATGAACACTAATGCGCGTACAGGACAGTCCCCCCCCCGATGGAGAAGAGCGTGCATAGACCAACCGCGTGGCATGTCACTCACTGGAGTACAGACCCGTTCAGCCTCGGTGCCTACAGCGCGCTGTTGCCTGGAGGGACGCCGCAGCATCGAAGTGACCTGGGCCAGGTGCTGCATGAGCGTTTGGTCATCGCCGGGGAAGCCTGTGACGCCAGCGCCCCGGCAATGACTCATGGCGCCTGGAATGACGGGCTGCGTGCCGCCGAGGCAGCCTTGAGTGCCGGCGCGCGAAGGGTGATCGTGATCGGCGCGGGCTGTGCAGGCCTGGCTGCAGCACAACGCCTGCGGGCGCAGGGTGTCGATTGCACTGTGCTGGAGGCACGGGGGCGAACAGGTGGCCGCACGCATTCTGTCGACCTGGGCGGCATAAAGGCGGATGAAGGCGCTGCATGGCTGCAGCATTTCGCTGAGAACCCATTGGCCACCGTTGCGCAGCAGCACGGCTTGGCTTGCGTCGAGACCGACTTCAGCCGCCCGCTTGCAGCTGCAAGGGGCGGGGTACTGCCCGATGTCGACGGCGCCTGGGCTGCCTTGACCAAAAGTATCGACCGGCGGCAGCCCTTGTCTGAGGCGATCAACCGCTACATGGCCACACTCGACCCTGCGCGCAGGCGCGCCACACAGTTTGCCATCGACGCCAATCTTGTCCTGGAAGCGTGTTTGCCAGTGGAGCAACTGTCGCTCAGTGCGCTGGACGAAGAGGGTGTCGGGCATGGCGATAGCATGCTGCCAGGCGGCTACAGCGAGCTTGTCGACTTGCTGGCAAAGGACCTGGATATCCACCTGAACACTCCGGTAACCCACATCGACTGGTCGAGCGCCCGCGTCAAGGTGAATGAAGAGGTGTGCGATTTCTGCATTTGCACTGTCCCTGTGGGGGCGTTGAAGATGTTGCACTTCACCCCGGCGTTACCTGAAACACAGCAACAAGCGCTGGTACATCTGGGCATGGGCAAGCTGGAGAAGGTGATTCTGCAGTTCGATGAGCGCTGGTGGCCGTGTTCACCTTCCGGCTACCTGCGCTGGTATGACGTGCCTGCCAGTTGGGGTGAGTGGCTGGACCTGACTGATGCCGTAGGCAAGCCCACCATTGCCGGGCTGATTGCCGCCGATGCGATCGAGCGCCAGTTCAGCGGGCGCACGGATGAACAGATCGCCATGGCAGCAACGGGGACATTGCAGGCGTGGGCCACAGCCATCGGGCCCACGCCATAATACTTACAGCCCTTCGCCCAGCACTCGGTCAATGCAGTCGACAAAGTAGTCCACGCTCGCCCGGGTGGTGCACATCGGTGGCTTGATCTTGAGGATATTCAGGTAGTCCCCGGTCGGCTGCATGAAGATGCCCAGGTCACGCAGGCGATTGCACAGCGTCATGGTCTCTTCGGTGGCCGGCTCCAGGGTTGCGCGGTCGCGAACCAGCTCCAGCCCCAGGTAGAAGCCCGAGCCATGTGCCGCCCCGGCCAGTGGGTGCTTGTCGACCAGCGCCTGCAGGCGGGCCTTGAAGTAGCGCCCGGTGTCGCGGGCGTTGTCCCACAGGCCTTCTTCCTGCATCACGTCCAGCACCGCCATACCGATGCGGCAGCTGACCGGGCTGCCACCGGCCGAGGAGAAGAAGTAACCCTCGGCCTCCAGCGCCTCGGCGATTTCGCGGCGGGTGATGACCACGCCCAGCGGCTGGCCGTTGCCCATGCCCTTGGCCATGGTGATGATGTCGGGCACCACGCCCTGCTCCTCGAAACCCCAGAAGTATTCGCCCAGGCGGCCATAACCCACCTGCACTTCGTCGGCGATGCATACCCCGCCACGGGCGCGGACCTTGGCATAGGCATCGCTCAGGTAGCCGGCTGGCAACGAGATGCCGCCAGCATTACCGTACACCGGCTCGCAGATGATGCCCGCCAGCTGGCGGTCACGGGCATCCAGGTCAGCCAGTTTGGCGTCGACGTCCTGCAGGTAGTCCGCGGCGCTGTCGGCACCGCGGAAACGCCCCCGGAAGGTGTTCGGTGCCTCGACCGGGTGCACCCAGTCCGGGCGGGTTTCCAGGGCTTGCGGGTTGTCGGCGATGGACGTGGAGATGGCATCGGTGGCCACTGACCAGCCGTGGTAGGCCTCCAGCACGCTGAGCAGGTCACGCCCGCCGCTGTAGGCCCAGGCCAGGCGAATCGCCAGGTCGTTGGCTTCGGTGCCGCTGTTGACCATGAACACCCGGTCGAAACCTTCGGGTGCCAGCGCCAGCAGGCGCTCGGAGAACTCGGTGATGGCGGCGTAGTGGAAGCGCGAGTTGGTGTTCAGCAGCGACCACTGCCGCGCCGACTCGGCGACCATGCGCGGGTGGCCATGCCCTAGCACCGCGACGTTGTTGAGCATGTCCAGGTATGAACGGCCCCGCATGTCGATCAGGTAGTTGCGCCAGCCGCGTTCGATGTGTGGCGGCTGCGCGTAGTAGTGCTTCTGCGAACGGGCGAAGCTGGCGTCGCGGCGGGCCAGCAGGGCTTGCGGATCGGGTAGCGGCTCGGCATCGCAATCGAAGCCCAGCAGCGCGGCTGGCGACGGGCACAGGGCCAGCCAGGCGTCAGCGTGTGACAGGGTGGCGAAGAATGGCGGCTGGATGCCGTTGTCCAGGCACAGCTGTATGCTGAGGAAACCACAGCTGTTGCCCAGGGGCTGGCCTTTTTCCACGGCCTGGCCGTCTGCCGGTACGTTTTCCAGGCCCTGCAGCCACAAAGCCCAATGCGCGGTGCGCAGGCAGCCACGGCCGTCGCCGTGTCGCTGCCAGGTGCCGGGTGCTGGCGCTTGCACCAGGGTACCGTTGGGCAGGTGCAGCTCAACGCCGAGGGCGCAGGTGGCGGGCTCTTCGGGGCGGTCGATGTGGGTTTGCGACAGGCGATATTGCCCGTGCAGGCTGCAGGCCGGAGCGGCCTGCGAAGCCAGCAGACGCTGGTCGAAACCGGGCTGCTCCCAGTTGCCGGCCTCGCAGTGTGTGCTGAGTACCCCCAGGTCCACCCGTGTTACGGCCTGCCCGGCCAGCTCGGGGAGCAGGGGTGCGCAACCGTTGAAGTCCGGCGCCTTGGGTTGCAGGCCCGCAGCCTGCAGGATGGCCGCCTCCATCAGGGCGATGGGCACGGCGGTGGCAGTGTCGAAAATTTCCCATTCGTGGGCAATGTTGTCGCGGGTGTACTGGTTGCCCGGGTCGACGGCGAGCTGCTTTTCACTGCTCAGCACCAGTACGGCAGCGCGGTTCAGCACCAATGGCCACAGCGCGCGCAGTTCGGCCTCGGTCAACGGGTTGAGCGCCTGGTAGGCCCGCACGGCTGGCAGGATGCGCAGTGGGTCGCCCTCGGCGTGGTGCAACAGCGCAGCGCAGGTTACCGACAGGTCGGCGATGCGCCAGGTGCGCAGCAGGTCGCCGAAATCGATCACGCCTTGCAGTTGCCACTGGCGCTGGGCATCACGGGCCCACACGGTGTTGTCGTCGGTGATGTCCAGGTGCACGGCCTGGCTTGGCAAGTGATCAACCAGCGGCATCAGGCGCTCTCGGGCCTGGCGGGTGGCGTGTTCGATGCGGGCGCGCTGCCCGCTGTGCTGCAGTACCGGCAGCAGATGATCGATCAACGCCTGGGCATGCTGCGGGTCCCATTGCAGGGTGCGCGCAAGGCCTGGGTGGTCGAAGCCGGCCAGGGCCTTGTCCAGCTTCGCACAGAGCCCGCCCAGCTCAGCCATCAGGTGTGGCTCCATGTGCTTGAGACGGGTCAGCGGCTGGCCTTCGATGTAATCGAGCAGCCGCAGGCGCAGTGGTTGTTCGTCGATGTCCAGTTCCAGCAACCCCATGCCGTTGTGGGCAAAGCGTACGGCGGGTACCGGCAAACCCTGCTCGCGCAGGAAGGCCAAGGCGGCGTGCTGCGCTTCAAGTTCCAGCTGGGCATAGCTGCCGTGGCAGGCCTTCAGCACATAGCCACCCTGGGGCGTGGTCACGCGAAAGTTCAGGTCTTGCTGGCTGCCCAGTACCGAAAGGTTGCCGGCAACGCCGTAGTGGGCCTGAAGCACGGCGTGGGCCTGGGTTTCGCTCAGCGTTGGGCTGGGCCGGCCGGAGCGCTGTATCAGCGTGGCCAGGGCAGGGGAAGCGGGCGGGTGTTGTGGGCTGGACATGGCTCTACCGTTGGTACTTGGGGTTGACGGTGAAGAATTTATGCCCGAATCGATTGATGATGGAAGACGATTGTTGTCAGAAAAATTGATAACTAGGCTGAGTTATAGAAAATCAATGGGGCCGCTTTGCGGCCCTATCGCGACACAAGGCCGCTCCCACAGGTACTGTGCAAGTCTCGAAACCTGGGATGATCCTGTGGGAGCGGGCATGCCCGCGAAGGGGCCGGCCTTTGCAGCACGTTGATCAGCCTTAGGGCGAAGTTCTGGGCTCAGCGGGCATCTGTACCTTGATCAATGTCGACTCAAGCAAAACCCGCAGCGCCTCCAGCTCATGCATTGAGGTCATCACCAGGATCGAAGCCGGGGATTTTGGCCGAAGCAGCAGCCCCCCAAAGCTAACCAACGGCATTCACCTCTAAAAACGCCGCCTCCAGCAACTGCCGTGTATACGGATGCTGCGGCGCATGGAAGATCGCCTGCGCATCCCCTTGCTCCACCACCTGCCCATGCTTGATCACCATCAACTGGTGACTCAGCGCCTTGACCACCGCCAGGTCATGGCTGATGAACAGGTACGTCAGGTTGTACTTTTGCTGCAGGTTACGCAGCAATTCCACCACTTGCCGCTGTACGGTGCGGTCCAGCGCGGAGGTGGGTTCGTCTAGCAGGATCAGTGCGGGCTTCAGCACCAGCGCCCGGGCAATGGCGATGCGCTGGCGTTGCCCGCCGGAAAACTCATGGGGGTAGCGATGGCGCGTGCGCGGGTCCAGGCCTACTTCCTCCAGGGCCGCGATAATCGCCGCTTCCTGTTCCTGCGCGGTGCCAATGCCGTGAATGCGCAGCCCTTCACCCACAATGTCCGCCACGCACATGCGCGGGCTCAGGCTGCCAAACGGGTCCTGGAACACCACCTGCATTTCCCGCCGCAGCGGCCGTACGGCCTTCTGGTTCAGCCCTTGCAGGTTCTGCCCATGGAAGCGGATGCCGCCCTGGCTGGAAATCAGCCGCAGGATCGCCAGGCCGAGCGTCGACTTGCCCGACCCTGATTCCCCGACAATCCCCAGCGTCTGCCCTTGCGGCAAGCTGAAGTTGACCCCGTCCACGGCCTTTACATGGTCAACCGTGCGCCGCAGCAGCCCCTTCTTGATCGGGAACCACACCTTGAGGTCATCCACTTCCAGTAGCGGCGCGCCTACCGGGTTGTGCGCCGGCAGCCCGCTGGGCTCGGCATTTATGAGCATTCGGGTGTAGTGGTGCTGTGGCGAGCTGAACAGCGTGGCGCATTCGGCTTGCTCTACAATTTGCCCGCGCTGCATCACGCACACGCGGTGGGCGATGCGACGCACCAGGTTCAGGTCATGGCTGATCAGCAGCAGCGCCATGCCCAAGCGCGCCTGCAGTTCCTTGAGCAGGTCGAGAATCTTCAGCTGCACGGTCACGTCCAGCGCCGTGGTCGGTTCATCTGCAATCAGCAGTTCCGGCTCGTTGGCCAGTGCCATGGCGATCATTACCCGTTGGCGCTGCCCGCCCGACAGTTCGTGGGGCAGGGCCTTCAAGCGTTTGTGCGGCTCGGGAATGCCGACCAGGTCCAGTAGCTCCAGGGTACGTGCGGTCGCTTCCTTGCCGGTCAGGCCCTTGTGCAGCAGAAGGATTTCGTTGATCTGCTTCTCGATGCAGTGCAGCGGGTTGAGCGAGGTCATCGGCTCCTGAAAGATCATCGCAATGCGGTTGCCGCGAATGCGCTGCAGGGTCTTCTCGTTCTGCTGCAGCAGGTCCTTGCCTTCGTAGCGGATGCTGCCGCTGGGGTGGCGGGCCAGGGGGTAGGGCAGCAGGCGCAGGATCGAGTGGGCGGTGACCGATTTGCCCGAGCCACTTTCGCCCACCAGCGCCAGCGTCTCGCCTTTGCGGATGTCAAAGCTGATGCCATCCACCACCCGGTTGACCTGGTCCCCGGTCACGAACTCCACGGCCAGGTCCCGCACTTCGATCAGGTTCTGTTCACTCATGTCACTTCCTCGGGTCGAAGGCATCGCGGGCGGATTCGCCGATGAACACCAGCAGGCTCAGCATCAGCGCCAGCACGGCGAAAGCGCTGATGCCCAGCCACGGCGCTTGCAAGTTGGACTTGCCCTGCGCCACCAGCTCGCCCAGCGATGGCGAACCGGCAGGCAGGCCGAAGCCGAGAAAGTCCAGGGCGGTGAGGGTGCCGATCGCGCCGGTGAGAATGAATGGCATGAAGGTCATGGTCGAGATCATGGCGTTGGGCAGGATGTGCCGGTACATGATCGCGCCGTTGCGCATGCCCAACGCACGGGCGGCGCGCACGTATTCCAGGTTACGCCCACGCAGGAATTCGGCGCGTACCACGTCCACCAGGCTCATCCACGAGAACAGCAGCATGATACCCAGCAGCCACCAGAAGTTGGGCTGCACGAAGCTGGCCAGGATGATCAGCAGGTACAGCACCGGCAGGCCCGACCAGATTTCCAGAAAGCGCTGCCCGGCCAGGTCGACCCAGCCGCCATAGAAACCTTGCAAGGCACCGGCGATGACGCCGACGATGGAGCTGGCCACGGTCAGGGTAAGGGCGAAGAGCACCGAAATGCGGAAGCCGTAGATCACCCGCGCCAGCACGTCGCGGCCCTGGTCGTCGGTGCCCAGCCAGTTGTCCGTGGAGGGTGGCGCCGGGGCGGGCACGCGCAGGTCGTAATTGATGCTCTGGTAGCTGAACGGGATTGGCGCCCACAGCACAAAGCTGTCTTTCTTGGCCAGCAGTTCGCGGATGTACGGGCTCTTGTAGTTGGCCTCCAGCGGGAATTCGCCGCCGAAGGTGGTTTCCGGGTAGCGCTTGAACGCCGGGAAGTACCATTCGCCGTCGTAACGCACGGCAACGGGCTTGTCGTTGGCGATCAGCTCCGCGCCGAGGCTCAGGCCGAACAGGATCAGGAACAGCCACAGCGACCACCAGCCACGGCGGTTGGCCTTGAAGCGCTCGAAGCGCCGGCGGTTGAGGGGGGACAAGGCCATGTCAGTGCTCCCGGCTCGCGAAGTCGATGCGTGGATCGACCAGGGTGTAGGTCAGGTCGCCGATCAGTTTCACCACCAGCCCCAGCAGGGTGAAGATGAACAGGGTGCCGAAGACCACCGGGTAGTCGCGGTTGATAGCCGCTTCGAAACTCATCAGGCCCAGGCCGTCAAGGCTGAAGATGACCTCGATCAGCAAGGACCCGGTGAAGAAGATGCCGATGAACGCCGACGGGAAGCCGGCTATCACCAGCAGCATGGCGTTGCGGAACACGTGGCCGTACAGCACCCGTGGCCGGCTGAGGCCCTTGGCCTTGGCGGTGACCACATATTGCTTGTTGATCTCGTCGAGGAAGCTGTTCTTGGTCAGCAGGGTCATGGTGGCGAAGTTGCCGATGACCAGCGCGGTGATCGGCAGCACCAGGTGCCAGAAGTAGTCCAGCACCTTGCCGGTGGTGCTCAGCTCGTCGAAGTTGTTGGAGGTGAGGCCACGCAGCGGGAACCAGTCGAAGTAGCTGCCTCCGGCGAACAGCACGATCAACAGGATGGCGAACAGGAACGCCGGGATGGCGTAGCCGACAATGATCGCCGAGCTGGTCCACACGTCGAAGTGGCTGCCGTGGCGCACCGCCTTGGCGATCCCCAGCGGGATCGACACCAGGTACATGATCAGCGTGCTCCACAGCCCCAGCGAGATCGACACCGGCATCTTCTCGACAATCAGGTCGATCACCTTGGCATCGCGGAAGAAGCTGTCGCCGAAGTCCAGCTGGGCGTAATTCTTGATCATGATCCACAGGCGCTCGGGCGGCGACTTGTCGAAGCCGTACATGCGCTCGATTTCGGCGATCAGCGCCGGGTCCAGGCCCTGGGCGCCGCGGTAGTTGGAGCCGGCCACGGAAACCTCGGCGCCTCCACCGGCAATGCGGCTGGTGGCGCCCTCGAAGCCTTCGAGCTTGGCGATCATCTGCTCTACCGGGCCACCGGGGGCGGCCTGGACGATGATGAAGTTGATGACAAGGATACCGAACAGGGTCGGGATGATCAGCAGCAGGCGCCGCAGGATATACGCCAGCATGTTAGTTGGCCTCGTCCGCAGGGGCGTCGTTCACCGCCGGGGTTACCCCAGGCTTGATCCACCAGGTGTCGATGCCGATGTCGTACTTGGGCGACACTTTCGGGTGGCCGATGTGGTTCCAGTAGGCCACGCGCCAGGTCTTGATGTGCCAGTTGGGGATCACGTAGTAGCCCCATAGCAACACGCGGTCGAGGGCGCGGCAGTGGTCGATCAGGCTCTGGCGAGAGTCGGCGTTGATCAGCTCTTCCACCAACTGGTCGATGACCGGGTCGCGCAGGCCGATGAAGTTGCGGCTGCCGGGGTTGTCGGCGGCGGCACTGGACCAGAATTCGCGCTGCTCGTTGCCCGGCGAGTTGGACTGCGGGTAGCCGCCGACGATCATGTCGTAGTCCCGTGAACGCAGGCGGGTGATGTACTGGGAAACGTCGACCCGGCGGATGCTCAGGTCGATGCCCAGGTCGGCGAGGTTGCGCTTGAACGGCAGCAGAATGCGTTCGAATTCGGTCTGCGCCAGCAGGAACTCGATGCTTACCGGCTTGCCTTGGGCGTCGACCATCTTGTCGTCGACGATTTTCCAGCCGGCTTCCTGCAGCAGCTTGTAGGCCTGGCGCTGCTGCTCGCGGATCATCCCGCTGCCGTCGCTGACAGGGTTCTTGAAGGCCTCGGAGAATACCTGGTCAGGGACTTTGCCACGCAGCGGCTCGAGGATTTTCAGCTCGTTGGGGCTGGGCAGGCCGTGAGCGGCCATTTCCGAGTTGTCGAAGTAGCTGCCGGTGCGGGTGTAGGCACCGTTGAACAGCTGCTTGTTGGTCCACTCATAGTCCAGCAGCAGGCTCAGCGCCTGGCGCACACGCACGTCCTGGAACACCGGGCGGCGGATGTTGAAGATGAAACCCTGCATGCCGGTGGGGTTGCCGTTGGGCAGCTCTTCCTTGATCAGGCGGCCTTCCCGCACGGCGGGCACGTTGTAGGCGGTGGCCCAGTTCTTCGCGCTGACTTCCAGCGCATAGTCGAACGCCCCGGCCTTGAGCGCCTCCAGGGCAACGGTGGTGTCACGGTAGGAGTCGAAGGTCATGGCATCGAAGTTATAGAACCCGCGATTGATCGGCAGGTCCTTGGCCCAGTAGTCCTTGACCCGCTCGTAGCGCACCGAGCGCCCGGCCTTGACCTCGGCAACCTTGTACGGGCCGCTGCCCAAGGGGATTTCCAGGTTGCCGCGGTTGAAGTCGCGGTTTGCGTACCAGTGCTTGGGCAGTACGGGCAACTGGCCGAGAATCAGCGGCAGCTCGCGGTTGCCCTTGTGCTTGAACCTGAACAGCACCCTCAGCGGGTCTTCGGCGACCACTTCGGCGACGTCGGCGTAGTACTGGCGGTACAGCGGCGCACCGTCCTTGATCAGGGCATTGAAGGTGAACACCACGTCTTCGGCACGCATCGGGTGGCCGTCGTGGAAGCGGGCTTCGGGGCGCAGGTAGAAGCGCACCCAGCTGTTGTCCGGGGCTTTCTCGATCTTGCCGGCCACCAGGCCGTACTCGGTGAACGGCTCGTCCTGGCTCTGGCGCATCAGGGTGTCGTAGATGCTGCCGATGTTCTCGGCCGACACGCCTTTGTTGATGAACGGGTTGAGGCTGTCGAAGCCGCCGAAGCTGGACTGGCGGAAGGTGCCGCCCTTGGGGGCGTCGGGGTTGACGTAGTCGAAGTGCTTGAAATCGGCAGGGTACTTGGGTGGCTCGTCGTACAGAGTGAGCGCGTGCTGCGGTGCGGCCAGGGTGGGAAGGCTCAGGCAGGCGAGCAACAGGCTGCATGCCAGCCGGCGCAGACGGTGCGTTGGCGTCATTGGGCTTTCTCCGAAGTCTTGATCCACCAGCTGTTCAGCCCAAGGGTGTAGGGCGGTGTGGTGACGAAGGCGAACCGGTTGCGGTAGGCCAGGCGATGGTTGTCGAGGTACCAGTTGGGGATCATGTAGTACTGCCATGAGAGCACGCGGTCCAGGGCGCGGGCGGCGGCGACCTGGTCGTCGCGGGTGCGTGCGGCAAGCAGGGTGTCGAGCAGGTGGTCGACCACCGGGTCCTTGACCCCAGCATAGTTCTTGCTGCCCTTGGTGGCGGCCTGGCTGGAATGGAAGTACAGCCACTGTTCAAGGCCCGGGCTCAGGGTCTGGTTCAGGGTCATCAGAATCATGTCGAAATCGAACTGGTCCAGACGTTGTTTGTACTGGGCACGGTCCACGGTGCGCAAGCGTGCATCGATGCCGATGCTGGACAGATTTTCGACATAAGGTTGCAGGATGCGTTCAAGGTTGGGGTTTACCAACAGCAGTTCCATGCGCAGTTGCTGGCCCTTGCTGTCGACCAGGCGCTGGCCGTTCAGCTTCCAGCCAGCCTCGGCAAGCAGGCCCAAGGCCTGGCGCAGGGTCTGGCGGCTGATGCCGCGGCCATCGGTGTGGCTGACCTTGTACGGTTCGCTGTACAGTTTGGCCGGTAACTGGTCACGGAACGGCGCCAGCAACAGCCACTCCTTGCCGGTGGGCAGGCCACTGGCAGCGAACTCGCTGTTGGGGTAGTAACTGGTCGAGCGGCGGTAGGCGCTGCTGAACAGGGCGCGGTTGGTCCACTCGAAGTCGAGCATCAGCCCCAACGCCTGGCGTACCCGCGGGTCGCTTAAGGTGGCCCGACGGCTGTTCATGAACAGGCCCTGGGTTTGCGTAGGGATCTGGTGGGGGATCTGCGCCTTGATCACTTCGCCACGGCGCACGGCCGGGAAGTTGTAGCCGTTGGCCCAGTTCTTCGCCTGGTGCTCGATGTAGATGTCGAATTCGCCAGCCTTGAACGCTTCGAAGGCCACCGTGGCGTCGCGGTAGAACTCGTATTCCACGCGCTTGAAGTTGTACTTGCCACGGTTGACCGCCAGGTCCTTGCCCCAGTAGTTCTTCACCCGTTCGAACACCAGCCGGCGCCCGGGTTGTACTTCGGTGATGCGGTAGGGGCCGCTGCCCAGGGGTGGCTCGAAGGTAGTGGCCTTGAAGTCGCGCTTTTGCCAATAGTGCTTGGGCAGCACCGGCATCTCGCCCAGGCGCAGTATCAGCAGGGGGTTGCCCGCGCGCTTGAACACGAAACGGATGCGCAGCGGGCCGAGGATGTCTACCCGTTGCACTTCCTGCAGGTTGGTGCGGTAGATCGGGTGGCCGTCCTTGAGCAGCGTGCGGTAGGAAAAGGCCACGTCTGCCGAGGTGATCGGCTGGCCGTCGTGCCAGCGGGCTTCCGGGCGCAGGTTGAACACCACCCAGCTGCGGTCCTCGCTGTATTCGACCGAACGGGCGATCAGGCCGTAGCTGGAGGTCGGCTCGTCACCCGACGGGTCGTACTGACCGGTGCCGACCATCAGCGGCTCGTTCAGCTCGCTGATGCCGTACTGCTGGAAATTGGGCGTGGTGATCGGGCTCGACCCCTTGAAGGTGTAGGGGTTGAGGGTATCGAAGGTGCCAAAAGCCATGGCGCGCAAGGTACCGCCCTTGGGCGCTTGCGGGTTGACCCAGTCGAAATGGGTGAATGTGGCTGGGTACTTGAGCGTGCCGAACTGCGCGTATCCGTGGCTTTCGCTCACCATCGCGGCTACGGGGAAGCTCAAGGCCAGGCTGATTGACAGCAGGAGGGGACGTATCAAGTCGGCATCCGATCCAGAGGCGTTGGGCTTTGATCGGGTACAGTAACAGCTTGGTGGGGTTGGAAAAAGAGAGGTTTTGAAGGAGGAAGTGGCGGCGCGGTCCGGTGCATGCTGTTGGGGGAGACACTGTACCTGTGGGAGCGGCCTTGTGTCGCGAAAGGGGCGCGGAGCGGCCCCAGAATTTCAGCTTCGCAGCGCGTATCGCCGGGGCTGCTTCGCAGCCCTTTCGCGACGCAAGGCCGCTCCCATAGCTCCGCGTACTAGATCAATGCGAGAGGTAGACGGTCAGGGTCTGACCTGGCTTGAGGGCGTGGCCGCTGCGTGGGTTCCAGCGCTTGAGGTGCTGCATTTCCACGTTGAAGCGTTTGGCCACCAGGTACAGCGAGTCGCCCTTGCGCACCTTGTACTGGGTGGAGCGCTTGCCGGATGCCGCTACCCGGTTACCGGCGGCGCTTGGCCCTTTGCCACCGCGCAGGGCCAGCACCTGGCCGGCCCGCAGGCTGTTGCCGGACAAACGGTTCCAGCGCTTGATGTCACTGACCGAGACGCGATTGGCCTTGGCGATCGCGCCCAGGTTGTCGCCGCGTTTGACCCGGTAGCTGCGCGCCGCCACCGGTGCCTTGGCTTCGGCCACGGCGCGGGCGAACACGGCCTTGTTCGGTTGCAGGCTGACCAGTTGCTCGGGCTTGAGGTTGGACAGGCTGTCGCTCAGCAACTGCGCCTTGGCCGTCGGCACCAGCAGTTGTTGCGGGCCGTCCACGGTCATGCGCTTCTTGAAGGCCGGGTTGAGCTGGATCAGCTCGTCCTCGTCGATGTTGGCAAAGGCCGCCACCCGCGACAGGTCCAGGCGATCATTGATGGCGACCGCTTCGAAGTAGGGCTCGTTGGCAATCGGGTTCAGGTTCACGCCATAGGCTTCAGGCGTGAGCACCACCTGCGACAGGGCCAGCAGCTTGGGCACATAGTCGCGGGTTTCCTGAGGCAGCGGCAGGTTCCAGTAGTCGGTTGGCAGGCCGAGCCGTTCGTTGCGCTCAATGGCGCGGCTCACCGTGCCCTCGCCGGCGTTGTAGGCGGCCAGGGCGAGCAGCCAGTCACCGTTGAACATGTCGTGCAGGCGGGTCAGGTAGTCCAGTGCGGCGTTGGTCGACGCGGTGATATCGCGGCGGCCATCGTAGAAATTGGTCTGGCGCAGGTTGAAGTGGCGGCCTGTCGCTGGCATGAACTGCCACATGCCGGCAGCACTGGCGCGTGAATAGGCCATCGGGTTGTAGGCACTTTCGATGGCGGGCAGCAGGGCCAGCTCCAGCGGCATGTCGCGCTCTTCAAGACGCTCGACGATGTAGTGCAGGTAGAGGCTGCCGCGCTCGCCGGCACTTTCGATGAAGGTGGGGTTGCTGGCGAACCACAGGCGCTGCTGCTCGATGCGCGGATTGACGTCGATGCTGTCCTGCAGGGCAAAGCCCTGGCGCATGCGCTCCCAGACATCCTGCGGCGCCTGCTCGGCCGGCTTGACCAGCAGCGGTGCAGGCTTGTGCTTGATCCGCGCCTGATAGTTGTGCGCGCGAACGCTTTCGGATTCGTCAAGCTGACGGGTGCTCTGGCAGCCCACCAGGGTGGCGGCCAGGGCCAGCGCACTGATTTGGGCCAGGCGCGTCAGGGCGACGGAATGAGAGGTTCTGCGGCTACGGGAAGACATCGGCTGAGACAGGTATCCGGGCGAAAAATTTCGGCGATTCTAGAAACCGCTCCGGGCCTGGTCAACCTTTGACCATCGATTGCGATATATCTTGAGGTTATCAGAAGGTGTCCTTCCAAGACCTCAAGGCAGCAAAAACAGTGACCTGCGAGTCGTTTGGATGTCCCTTCCATTCGTCTGCTTTTTGTTTAACTAATGTTTCAGAGGTACGCAGGAAGGGGTTGGTCAGGCGTTCCAGGCCAATCGTTGATGGCAAGGTGATGCGATTGTCGGCGCGTAAACGGGTAACGTCCTCGAACCGCTTTAGAACGTGCTGGTTGGTGGGTTCCACCGCCTTGGCAAAGCGCAGGTTGCTGAGGGTGTATTCGTGGGCGCAGTACACTTCGGTGTGGGCCGGCAGTGCCGCCAGGCGGGCGAGGGCCGGTTGCATCTGTTCGGGTGTACCCTCGAACATGCGCCCGCAGCCGGCGGCGAACAGGGTGTCGCCACTGAACAGAACTGGCGTTGCCAGTTGCTCAGTGAAAAATGCGATGTGCCCGAGGGTGTGGCCAGGCACCGCCAGTACCTGAAACGTCACGCCCAGCACCGTCACCTGGTCGCCTTCGTCCAGGGCCACGTCGCGGCAGGGAATCCGCTCGTTGGCAGGGCCGCACACCCGTGCGTTGGTCAGTTGCCTGAGCCGTTCCACGCCGCCGACATGGTCGTTGTGGTGGTGGGTGATCAGGATGTCGCTGAGTACCCACTCGGGGTTGGCCGACAGCCAGCGTTCCACCGGGCCGGCGTCACCCGGGTCGACCACCGCGCAGCGGCGTTTGGCAGTATCCTGTAACAACCAGATGTAGTTGTCGGAGAAAGCGGGGAGAGCATCGATCTGTATCATGGTGCGGATCCGATTCGCCTAGCGTGGCACATGAAGGCATCTTAGCCGCGATGGCGCGGTGGGAGAACCTTCGAGGGAGAGCGCAATGACCGACCAAGCTTTTGCCCAGGCTGACCCGGACTGGGTCAAGCTGATCAGCCTGGCCCGTGAGTGGTTCAATGGCCCGATCGGCCAACTGATGCTCAAGGAAGAGGAAAAGCTGCTGGAAGAAGAGCTCGGCCGCTTCTTCGGGGGCTACCTTGTGCACTACGGCCCCTGTGCGGAGCCGCCGCCCAGTGCCCCCCAGGTGCAACGCAACGTGCGCCTTGGGGCGCCGCTGCCGGGCGTGGAAATTGCCTGTGAAGAGCAGGCCTGGCCGCTGAGCGAGCACGCCGCCGATGTGGTGGTGCTGCAGCATGGCCTGGATTTCAGCCTGTCGCCCCACGGCTTGCTGCGCGAGGCCGCCAGCGCCGTGCGCCCGGGCGGGCACCTGCTGATCGTCGGGATCAACCCGTGGAGCAGTTGGGGCATGCGCCATTTCTTCAGCCATGGTGCCTTGCGCAAGGCGCGCTGCATCTCGCCGTCGCGGGTAGGCGACTGGCTCAACCTGCTGGGCTTCGCGCTGGAGAAACGCCGCTTCGGGTGCTATCGTCCGCCGCTTGCTTCACCGGCCTGGCAGCAGCGCCTGGCAGGTTGGGAGCGGATGGCCGGCGGCTGGCAGAGCTCCGGTGGCGGGGTGTACCTGCTGGTGGCGCGCAAGATGGTGGTGGGCCTGCGGCCGTTGCGCCCGGAACGCCGCGAGCCGATGGGCAAGTTGCTGCCGCTGCCGCTGGCCAAGGTGAACCGCACGGCGGTCAATCCTGAAACTGACAAGCACTGAATACAAGAGTGGTACATGAGCGATAGCGTCGAAATGTTTACCGATGGTGCCTGCAAAGGCAATCCTGGCCCAGGTGGCTGGGGGGTCTTGATGATCTACAAGGGCGTCGAGAAGGAACTGTGGGGCGGCGAGCGTGAAACCACCAACAACCGCATGGAGCTGATGGCGGCGATCCAGGGCCTGATGTCGCTGAAGCGCGAATGCGAGGTGGTGCTGACCACCGACTCGCAGTACGTGATGAAGGGCATCAACGAATGGATGGTCAACTGGAAGAAGCGCGGCTGGAAGACCGCAGCGAAGGAGCCGGTGAAGAACGCCGACCTGTGGCAGCAGCTCGATGAGCAGGTCAACCGCCACAAGGTGAGCTGGAAGTGGGTACGCGGTCATATCGGCCACCCTGGCAACGAACGCGCCGACCAGCTGGCCAACCGTGGGGTCGATGAGGTGCGCGCCCAGCGTTGAGCTGGGGTACAATCGCGGCCTTTGTAACTGATGCAAGTTGGAGCGCCCCGCGTGGAGCAGCAGCAAGATAAACGGTTCGTCATTCTCGATACCGAAACCACGGGTATGCCGGTCAGCGAAGGCCACCGGATCATCGAGATCGGCTGTGTCGAGGTGCTCGGTCGGCGCCTGACCGGGCGGCACTTCCACGTCTACCTGCAGCCGGACCGCGAGAGTGACGAGGGCGCTATCAACGTCCACGGCATCACCGACACCTTCCTGGTCGGCAAGCCACGGTTTGGTGATGTAGCCGAGGAATTCTTCGAATTCATCCAGGGCGCCACGCTGGTCATCCATAACGCGGCGTTTGACGTTGGCTTCATCAACAACGAATTCGCCTTGTTGGGCCAGCAGCATCGCGCTGACATTTCGCAGCATTGCACCATTCTCGACACCCTGTTGCTGGCGCGCTCGCGCCACCCAGGGCAGCGCAACAGCCTGGATGCGCTGTGCAAACGCTACGACATCGACAACTCTGGCCGTGAGCTGCACGGCGCATTGCTCGACTCGGAACTGCTGGCTGACGTCTACCTGGCGATGACCGGTGGCCAGACCAGCCTGTCACTGGCGGGCCATGGCGCAGACGCCGAGGGTGATGGGCAGGGCGCTGGCGGCAGCGAGATCCGCCGGATTGTCGGGCGTACGCCGGGGCGGGTGATCATGGCCAATGCCGAAGAACTGGAGGCGCATGCCGAGCGGCTGGCCGCTATCGCCAAGTCGGCGGGCGGGCCCTCCATGTGGCAGGCCCTTACCGAGGCAGCGGCTGGCTGATTTTTAGCCTGTACCGGCCTCTTCGCGGGCACGCCCGCTCCCACAGGTACTGCGCAAGGCTTGAGTGCAGTGGGGTTCCCTGTGGGAGCGGGCGTGCCCGCGAAGACGCCGGCCCTGAGAACACAGGTTCAACTACCCTGAAATGGACGCAATGTCCTGAGGAGGTAGCCACCTGATGTACAAGGACCTCAAGTTCCCGATCCTCATCGTCCACCGCGCCATCAAGGCGGACAGCGTTGCCGGCGAGCGCGTGCGGGGCATCGCCGAGGAGCTGCGCCAGGATGGCTTCGCCATTCTCGCCGCCGCCGACCATGCCGAAGCCCGCCTGGTTGCCGCCACCCACCACGGCCTGGCCTGCATGCTGATCGCTGCCGAAGGCGTTGGCGAGAACACCCACCTGCTGCAGAACATGGCCGAGCTGATCCGCCTGGCCCGCCTGCGCGCACCCAGCCTGCCGATTTTCGCCCTGGGTGAACAGGTAACCCTGGAAAACGCCCCGGCCGAGGCCATGAGCGAGCTTAACCAGCTTCGAGGAATCCTCTACCTGTTCGAGGATACCGTGCCGTTTCTCGCCCGCCAGGTGGCGCGCGCCGCACACTCCTACCTCGACGGCCTGCTGCCGCCGTTCTTCAAGGCCCTGGTGCAGCACACTGCGCAATCCAACTATTCCTGGCACACCCCGGGCCATGGCGGCGGCGTGGCCTACCATAAAAGCCCGGTGGGCCAGGCTTTTCACCAGTTCTTCGGGGAAAATACCCTGCGGTCGGACCTGTCTGTTTCCGTGCCGGAACTCGGCTCGTTGCTCGACCACACCGGGCCGCTGGCAGAAGCCGAAGCCAGGGCGGCGCGCAACTTCGGCGCTGACCACACCTTCTTCGTCATCAACGGTACTTCCACCGCCAACAAGATCGTCTGGCACGCCATGGTCGGTCGCGACGACCTGGTGCTGGTGGACCGCAACTGCCACAAGTCGGTAGTACACGCGATCATCATGACCGGCGCCATTCCGCTGTACCTGTGCCCGGAGCGCAACGAACTGGGCATCATCGGCCCGATCCCCCTCAGCGAATTCAGCCCCGAGGCAATCGCGGCGAAGATACTGGCCAACCCCCTTGCCCGCGATCGTGGGCAGCGCATCAAGCTGGCGGTAGTGACCAACTCCACTTATGACGGCCTGTGCTACCACGCCGGGATGATCAAGCAGAGCCTGGGTGCCAGTGTCGAGGTGCTGCATTTCGACGAGGCCTGGTTCGCCTATGCGGCGTTTCATGACTTCTTCACCGGGCGCTATGCCATGGGCACTGCCTGCACGGCAGACAGCCCGCTGGTGTTCAGTACCCATTCCACCCACAAACTGCTGGCCGCCTTCAGCCAGGCCTCGATGATCCATGTGCAGGACGGGGCCAGGCGTCAGCTGGACCGTGACCGCTTCAACGAAGCGTTCATGATGCATATCTCGACCTCGCCGCAGTACAGCATTCTCGCCTCGCTGGACGTGGCCTCGACCATGATGGAAGGGCCGGCCGGGCATTCGCTGCTGCAAGAGATGTTCGACGAGGCGCTGAGTTTTCGTCGTGCCCTGGCCAACCTGCGCGAGCACATTGCTGCGGAGGACTGGTGGTTCAGTATCTGGCAGCCGCCGCGCACCGAAGGTACCCAGCGCCTGGCCGCGCAAGACTGGTTGCTGCAACCGGGGGCGGAGTGGCATGGCTTTGGCGAGGTGGGGGACGACTATGTGCTGCTCGACCCGCTCAAGGTGACCTTGGTGATGCCGGGCCTGAGCGCGGGGGGTGTGCTGGGCGAGCATGGCATCCCGGCGGCGGTGGTCAGCAAGTTTCTCTGGGAGCGGGGGCTGGTGGTGGAGAAAACCGGCCTGTACAGCTTCCTGGTGCTGTTCTCCATGGGCATTACCAAAGGCAAGTGGAGCACTTTGCTTACGGAGTTGCTGGAGTTCAAGCGCCACTATGATGGCAATACAGCCCTGAGCAGTTGCCTGCCGAGTGTGGTGGCAGCCGATGCTTCACGCTACCAGAGGATGGGGCTGCGCGACCTGTGTGAGCAATTGCATGACTGCTACCGCGCCAATGCCACGGCCAAGCAACTGAAGCGGCTGTTCACGCGCTTGCCGGAGGTGGCTGTGAGCCCGGCCCGGGCCTATGACCAGATGGTGCGTGGCGAGGTGGAGGCGGTGCCGATCGAGGCGCTGCTGGGGCGTGTGGCAGCGGTGATGCTGGTGCCGTATCCGCCTGGTATTCCATTGATCATGCCGGGCGAGCGGTTCACCGAGGCGACCCGCTCGATACTCGATTACCTGGCCTTTGCCCGGGCATTCAACCAGGGCTTCCCCGGTTTTGTCGCCGATGTGCATGGCCTGCAGAACGAGAGCGGCCGTTACACCGTGGACTGCATCACGGAATGCGAATGATCTCGACGCCGCTGCGCGCCAGTTCGAAACGGTTTTCACCGAGGTGGTTGACCTTGTCGCCGATGGCCAGGCGGTAGGTGGTGATGGGGGCGCCCAGCGTGCTGCCGTCAAGTTGCAGGGTTGATTCCTGGAACTCGTGCACGGGGTAGATACGGCCTTCGGCGTCACGGGCGTGGAATTGGCCGACCATTACTGCTGCCATTTGGGTGGAAACCTCTGAATTACGTAGAAAATGTCTGAAGGCATAGACCGTGGAACAGCCTCGGAAGTTTTCACCCTGCGGAAAAAAAACCAAAGCGCCGAGGAACGGTCATCTATAACTACAACGTCCCTTTACCCAGCAAAGGTTGGAAATTGCCATGAGCCAGGTGTATTCGGTAGCGGTTGTCGTGGGTAGCTTGCGCAAGGAGTCGTACAACCGCAAGGTCGCCCGCGCACTTTCGGAGCTGGCGCCGTCCAGCCTTGCCCTGAAGATCGTCGAGATTGGCGATTTGCCGTTGTACAACGAGGACGTCGAGGCCGAAGCGCCGCCGGAGGCGTGGAAGCGGTTTCGCGAGGAGATCCGTCGCAGTGATGCGGTGTTGTTCGTCACGCCAGAATACAACCGATCAGTGCCGGGCTGCCTGAAAAATGCCATCGATGTGGGCTCGCGGCCGTACGGGCAAAGTGCCTGGAGTGGCAAGCCGACGGCGGTGGTGAGTGTATCGCCCGGGGCCATTGGCGGCTTTGGCGCCAACCATGCCGTGCGCCAGTCGCTGGTGTTTTTGGACATGCCGTGCATGCAGATGCCCGAAGCCTACATTGGCGGTGCCGCAAGCCTGTTCGACGATTCGGGCAAGCTCAACGACAAGACCCGGCCGTTCTTGCAGGCGTTTGTCGACAAGTTTGCTTCGTGGGTGAAGCTGAACAGGGCGGTTTGACGCGGTCTTTGCAGAAGCAGTGCGCTGCGAAGAGGCCGGCACAGACGCATACTGATGCGTGATCCGTACCGGCCCTTTCGCAGCACAAGGCTGCTCCTGCAGAAACAGTGCGCTGCATGTTCTAGCGGAAGCTGTAGGAAACGCCGGCATAAACGCCAAACCCTTCGCCCGGCGTAGAGCGGGCGTTGTCCTTGCCGGCATCGTTGTAGGTGGGTGTCACCGTGGCCGCATAGCGCTTGTTGGTCAGGTTGCGCAGGTCCAGCCAGGTCTGCCAGTCGTGTTTGGGTGAATTCCAGCCCAGGCGCGCGCCGAGCAAGGCATATTCATCGGCGTGGTAGCTGTTGGCATAGTCCACCTGCACCTTCGACGCCATTTGTGTGTTGACCCCGGCATAGAAGCCACTCGGCCAGTCATAGCGCAGTTCGGCCTGGTAGTAGTGCATGGGGATGCCGGGCAGGCGGTTGTCGCCAAACTTGTCGTCATCACGGTAGTGGAAGTCGCTGAACGTATAGGCCTGGCGCAAGCTCAGCTTGCCGGTGCCGGCGCTTTCCCACAGGGTGCTGTCGAGGCCGGCCTCCACGCCCTGGTGCACGGTAGCGCTGGCGTTGAACTCCGAGGTGAAGTTAGGCACCACCTCCACGGCCAGCAGTTCGTGGCGCACTTGCGAGTAGTACCAGGCAAGGTCCCAGCGGCCAAGCGCCGAGTCGCCACGCGCGCCCAGCTCCAGGGTAGTGGCAGTCTGGTTCTGCATCTCGATCGGCTGGATCTGTTTGCCGGCTGTGCTGGGCGCGCTCCAGATCAGAGACCACGGGTGTGGCGGTTCTACCGAGCGGCTGAGGTTGCCGTACACCTGCAGGTCCGGGCGGATGTCGTAGCGCAGCCCCAAGCGCGGTGCGTAGTCCCAGTCATGCATGCTCACCTTGCCCCCTTCGGCCGGGTAGGTCACGGCACTTTCGCGGCGGGTGTAGATCATCGCAAGACCCGTGGTTAGCCACAGGTCCGGGACCAGTTCCAGGTCGTTGCCGACATGCAGCACGGTGTCCGAGCCCTGGTAGGTGAAGTCACGGGTGCGCGCGCCGAATACATCGCCATCGCGTGTAAATTGTGAAGCGCCACTGTTGGGCAGGTGCTTGGTGGTGCGCCAGCCGATGGTGGTCTTGCTTTCGTGACCGAGCAGCGTGTCGCGGCGGAAATAGTTCAGCGTGCCGCTGACATCGGTATAGGCCACCTTCAGGCGCATCGGACCTTCACGCAGGTCCATGGGGTAGTCGTGATAGACCAGGCCGGCTTCCAGGCGCGCATCGTCGTCGAGGTAGAAGGTGGTCTTGTTGCCCACCCAGGTGCTGCCTGGTTGCGGGCGGCTGTCGTCGCGGGCCAGGTAAGCCGGGTTGGCCGCACGCGGGTGGTGCTTGATCTGGTCTTTGGTCAGGCGCCCGGCCAGTTCGTTTTCGGTCTCCCGGTAGCGCAGGTAGAAGCGGGTTTCCAGGTTCGGGTTGAAGCGGTAGCCGACATTGGCAGCAATGCCCTTGGCACTGCCGCTGCTGTGCGCCTGATACCCGTCATATTCCGAGTCGGTCAGGGCCACGTAGTAGTCGAGATTGTCCAGCACTTGCCCCGAGCTGATGTGCCGGTGCTGGTAACCGCGGCTGCCGACCTCGTAGCGCACCTGCAGCGGCGCGGCGTCGTAGCCGGTGTGGGTGACGTAGTTGATCGCGCCGCCCAGCGCCAGGGCACCCTGGTCGAAACCATTGGCGCCACGCAGCACTTCGGCACGGCTCAGCCACAGCGGCTCGAACAACTCGTAGGGTGTACCGCCCGGGCCCGTCAGTGGCAGGCCGTCGAACATCGTGTACACCCCGGAGCCGTGGGCCCCCGGCGCGCGGTTGATGCCCGAGCCGCGGATCGACAGTTTGATGCCATCGTTGCCCGCCGATTGGGCGAATACGCCGGGTTGGTAGGCCAGCACGTCCTGGTTGCTGGCCACTCGGCCTTGCCCCACGCTTTGCATGTCCACCAGGTTGCTGGCGCCTTGCACCTCCCGCAGGCGTTCGCTGGCAGCTGTCAGGTCGTTCTGCTCCTCATCGGTGATCAGCACCTGGCCCAATTCGACCGAGGATGCTGCCAGGGCGGGCTGGGCGGCAACAAAGGCAGCCAGCAGGCCAAGGCAGGACGATGGGGAAAAAACGGAACGCATTGTACGACTCCAGGCGAAAGACGAATGGACAACGGCGTTGAGACGAGCGAAATGCCGCTTGGAGCACGAAGAAACTCAGCAAATCTTGCACTGCTTTCGTCAGACGCTTTTGTACGAAAGTTCTTTACAAGCCGCACCGGTGGAGCGAGGCGGCATGGGCTTCGTAAGGTGGTTGCAGACCGGCAGCGATGCCTCGCTCAATCACCCGTGGAGTACCAGCATGACTGACAACGCACTACACCCACAGCAACCCCCGGCGCACGCCCCGGTTCGCCTGACGCCACGTGAACGGCAAGTGCTGTTGTGGTGTGCCTACGGCAAGAGCTCGTGGGAGATCGGCCGGATCCTTGAATGCAAGGAGTCGACGGTGAACTTCCACGTGTCCAACATCCTGCGCAAGTTCGATGTGCCTACCCGGGTGGCGGCAGTGATCAAGGCCATTCGCTACGGCATGCTGGCCGAGCAATGAGGGGGTAAGGTATGAGCTACGACCCTAGGTTACCGCGTTATGCCGACAGCCATGACCCGTTCTGGCCACGGGTGGACCTTGGCAGGCTGCGTGAGCGCCTGAACCTGACATGGCCCGTCAGCGAGGCCGCCCTGGAAGTCGCCGCACGTTGTGCCGCCATCGATGCAGCGCGGGAATTTGCGCGCTGGCGCGCGGTGTTGCGAGAGCGGGGCTACAAGCGCCTGGAGGATGTGGCCGGGCATGACCAAGGGCGCGCTTTGCGGGTGTGCTACGTCCGCTTTGTCGAGGCCGCAGTCATGTACAGCCTGGGCGCAAGCTCATGTTTGAGCAATGTGCGTCGGAGGGCTGCTCATGCCTGAGGCATCTGTTATCGACCGCTTGGCCCTGGGGCTGATTGAACTGCTGAGCGTGGATGGCAGTGTGTTGTTTGCCGCGCTGCTGGGGGCTTTGCTGGTGGGCGCGGCGCGCGACCGCTTGATCACCAGTGCGACCAGTCGCCTGACGCTGGGCAAGAAGCTGTTGCTGGTGTTCGTGACCGTGGGTGTGGGACACCTGTTCGAGCCGCTGGTTTCGTCATTGGCGCCCTTGTTGACCCGTGGCATGGCGGCATTCGTTGCTGCCGTGGTGGTGATCCCCATCAGCCTAAAGGTCATGGTCTGGCTGGATACGCTCGATCCGCGCGAACTCATGCAGCGCTGGCGGCGCCGAGGTTAGCCGCTGGCGGCTTTGGGCAAGTGACTGGTCAGTTCGCTCAATTGCTGTTCCAGCTGCTGGATGCGTTGCTTGTCCTTGATGAGCAGCAGGATGGCCTGGCGGTCACCTGGCGCCAACGTGCGCAGCCGGTCGAGCATGTCGAACTCCCAGGCTGCCTCACTTTGGCATACCGGGCGTTGGCCCCCTTCGCCCAACAGCAACCAGTCCAGCGAGCACGCGTGCTGTTTGGCTAGATCTACGCAAAGTGAGTATGGGACGCTGTCGCGAACTTTCCAGCTGCTCAGCGTCTGCGGGCTGACCGACAACGCACGAGACAGCTCGGCATCAGTCTTGGCGCCAGTAAGAAGCTTAAGGCGCGTGAGCACCTCAGCAAGTACGTGAGTACTCATAACAAATATCCATGACTGGTTTAATGATATTCCATGGGCTTAAACTACTCGTTATGAATACAGCCCTGCGTTTTAAGGAGCACTTCTGCAATGAGAACCATCAAATTGAAGAATACACCCACAGTTGCAGCCAATACTGACACACAGGTTGGCCTGGGCAATGCTAGCAGGTACTTGCCGTGAGTACTTACAAGCTGGTTTGCCCGCATTGCCATAGCCGGATGCGCATACGCACTAGCGAAGGGCGCCATATTTTCTTGCGTATCGCTTATTTGCAATGCACCACTGAAGCGTGCGGCTGGTCAGTACGCGCCGAATTCGAAATGACCCATGAACTATCCCCCAGCGGGATGCCCAATCCGGAAGTGTACCTGCCTTCGGCCAATGGCGATTTGCGCAAGGCCGCCCTGCCTGGGGCAGGCCAGCCGGGGTGAGTGAGGCTTCATAGGGGGCAGGCAAATAAATGCGCCGATAAAAAAACACCCCGCATACGCGGGGTGTTTTGTATTGCCGAGGCGATCGCCGATCAGCCGATCAGTTGCAGGCCGGCTTGCTGAACCAGTTCCAGCAGCGGCTGCGGGTAGACACCGAGCACGAAGGCAACAATGGCGATGGCCAGCAGCATGACGCCACCGGTGCGCTGTTCCCACTTCAGCGGGGCGTCGTGGCGACGCAGGTTAGGCTCGACCAGGTACAGGGTGACCATGACGCGCAGGTAGTAGTAAACGCCGATAGCGCTACCGATCACCAGGGCACCGACCAGCCACCACAGGTGCGACTCGACGCCGGTGGCGATGATGTAGAACTTGCCGATGAAGCCAGCGGTCAGCGGGATACCCGCCAGCGACAGCATCATCACGGTGAGTACCGCGGTCAGGTACGGACGGCGCCAGAACAGGCCGCGGTACTCGTACAGGGCATCGGCGTCACGCCCGCCATAAGGCGAGGACATCAGGGTAATGACACCGAAGGCACCCAGGCTGGTGATCACGTAGGTGACCAGGTACACGCCCATGGCTTCCAGGGCCAGGCCCTTGCTGGCAACCAGGGCAATGACCAGGTAGCCGAAGTGGGCGATGGACGAGTAACCCAGCAGGCGCTTGAGGTTGCTCTGGGTCAGCGCCAGCAGGTTACCGACCAGGATCGAGGCCACGGCAATCACCGCCAGTACGGTGCTCAGCACGCCGCTGCTGGCAGCAGGGGAGAGCATGAACAGGCGCACGACAACGGCGAATACTGCAACCTTGCTGGCGGTTGCCAGGAACGCGGCGACCGGCGCCGGGGCGCCTTCGTATACGTCCGGGGTCCACAGGTGGAACGGTACCAGCGACAGCTTGAAGGCCAGGCCGACCAGCATCATGCCCAGGCCCAGCTGGGCCACCAGGCTTGGCATGCTGGTGGTTGCCAGGGCTTTGCCGATCTGGTCGAAGCTCAGGCTACCGGCATCCGCGTACAGCAGGGCCATGCCGAACAGCAGGAAAGCCGAGCCGGCGGCCGACAGCACCATGTACTTGATGCCGGCTTCCAGTGATCGCTTGTTGAAGAAGGCGTATGCCACCAGGCCGTAGACCGGTACCGACAGCAGCTCCAGGCCGATGAACAGCCCGGCCAGGTGGTTGGCGCTGACCAGCACCAGGCCACCGAGGGCCGACATCAGCAGCAGCAGGTACAGTTCTTCACGGTTGCCCGGGAAGCCCTTGGAGCCTTCGCCGAGGTAGGCGTGGGCCAATGTCACGCACGCCAGCGTCGCCACCAGGATGATCGCCATGTACAGGCAGGCGAACTTGTCGATGGTGATCAACGGGGTGACCGCCAGCGGCGCTACTTTCAGCGCCGGCAGGATCGACAGCAGGGCCAGGTTCAGGCCCACGGTGGACAGCAGGAAGGTCTGCGAGTGGTTGCGCTTCCAGGCGATCGCCAGCATCACCACCACCGTGGTGATGGTGGTGATCAGCATCGGCGCCAATGCGATGAAGTGTTGAGTGGTGAATTCCATAGCGCTCTTACCGGGCCGAAGCGAGTTGAGTGAAAGCGGAACCGAGCCACTGCTGCACACCACTCATGGTGGCGGCAGAGGTGTCGAGGAACGGCTGCGGGTACACGCCCAGCAGGATCAGCAGTACCGCCAGGCCCAGCACCATGATCAGTTCGCGACCGTCCATGCCGGCCAGCACGGTATCGGCCTTGGCCGGGCCGAAGTAGGCGCGGTGGATCATGATCAGCGAGTAGACCGAACCGAATACCAGGCCGGTGGTGGCGATCACGGTGATCCATGGTACGTGCGCGAAGCTGCCGATCAGGATCAGGAACTCGCCGACGAAGTTGCCGGTACCCGGCAGCCCCAGCGATGCTGCGGCGAAGAACAGGCTGATCGCTGGCAGGTAGGCGATGCGGTGCCACAGGCCGCCCATCTGACGCATGTCACGGGTGTGCAGGCGCTCGTACAGCTGGCCGGACAGGATGAACAGTGCCGCAGCCGACAGGCCGTGGGCCAGCATCTGGATCACCGCGCCTTGCAGGGCCTGCTGGCTGCCGGAGTAGATACCGATCAGCACGAAGCCCATGTGCGAGACGCTGGAGAAGGCGATCAGGCGCTTGATGTCGGTTTGCGCAAAGGCCAGGAAGGCACCGTAGAAGATACCGATCAGGCCCAGGGTCATGGCGATGGGCGCGAACTCGGCCGAGGCGTTCGGGAACAGCGGCAAGGCGAAGCGCAGCAGGCCGTAGGCCGCGGTCTTCAACAAGATACCGGCCAGGTCGACGGAGCCTGCGGTCGGTGCCTGGGCGTGCGCATCAGGCAGCCAGGAGTGGAACGGTACTACCGGCAGCTTCACCGCAAAGGCGATGAAGAAGCCCAGCATCAGCACGTACTCGACACCGGCTGGCAGCTCGGCCTTGAGCAGGTCGCTGTAGTTGAAGGTGAGCACGCCGGTGGTGTTGTAGTTGACCAGCACCAGGCCCAGGATCGCCACCAGCATGATCAGGCCGCTGGCCTGGGTGAAGATGAAGAACTTGGTCGCCGCGTAGATCCGGGTCTTCTTGCCGTCTGCCGAGCTATGACCCCAGAGCGCGATGAGGAAGTACATCGGCACCAGCATCATTTCCCAGAAGAAGAAGAACAGGAACAGGTCCAGGGCCAGGAACACACCGACCACGCCGCCGAGGATCCACATCAGGTTGAGGTGGAAGAAGCCGACGTGGCGCTGGATCTCTTTCCAGGAGCACAGTACCGACAGCACACCGAGCAGGCCGGTGAGCAGGATCATCAGCAGCGACAGGCCGTCGAGGGCCAGGTGGATGCTGATGCCGAACCGCTGGATCCACTGGAGTTTGTATTCCAGGGCCCAGGCAGGCTCGGCGCCCGGAGCGGGGGCGAGGGTGTAGTCGCCGGTCGCCCACAGCCACAGGCCGATGCCGAGCAGCAGGGACATGGTCAGCAGCGCGATCCAGCGCGGCAAGGTGGCGCCGAAGCGCTCACCCAGCCAGCACAGGAAGCCGCCGATGAAGGGGATCAGGATCAGCCAAGGCAAAATCATGACGGGTTGGTTTCCTTTGGCAAAGTCGCAAGATTCATTGTCATACCGCAGCCACTAGCACGGCACCGAGCACCAGCACGGCACCCACGGCGATAGAGGCGGTGTACCAGCGCAGTTGGCCAGTCTCGGTCTTGCTCATGGCGACATGACCGCCACGCGCCATCCGCGGAATCAGGCCGATACTGCGGTCTACCGGGTCCTTGCGCAGGATGTGGCAGATCAGCAGGTACGGTTTGACGAAAAGCTTGTCGTAGATCCAGTCGAAGCCCCACGCGGCGAACCACCAGGCCGACAGGGCGCGACCGATGCCGCTGTTGGCGACGGCGCTGACGAAGCTGCGCTTGCCCAGGAACAGCAGGGCCGACAGCAGGATACCGGCGATGGCGATGGCACCCGAGGTGATCTCCAGCGCATGCTTGGCTTCGCCACCGGCGTGGCCGGCGCTTTCAGGCAGCACGCCTGCCAGCGGCGGGGTGATCCAGGCACCCACGAAGGTCGACAACACGATCAGCACGCCCAGCGGTAGCCAGTGGCTGATGCCGTGGCCCGCGTGAGCTTCGGTCTTGGCTTCGCCGTGGAAGGCGATGAAGATCAGGCGGAAGGTGTACAGCGAGGTCATGAACGCACCAACCAGGCCGGCGTACAGCAGGCCGGTGTTGCCGCTGGCGAAGGCTTCCCAGAGGATCTCGTCCTTGGAGTAGAAACCCACGGTCACGATCGGCAGGGCGGCCAGGGCAGCACCACCGACCACGAAGCTGGCGTAGGCCAGTGGCAGTTTCTTCCACAGGCCGCCCATCTTGAAGATGTTCTGCTCGTGGTGGCAGGCAACGATCACTGCACCGGAGGCAAGGAACAGCAGGGCCTTGAAGAAGGCGTGGGTCATCAGGTGGAAGATCGCCGCATCCCAGGCGCCAACGCCCAGGGCCAGGAACATGTAGCCGATCTGGCTCATGGTCGAGTAGGCGAGGATACGCTTGATGTCGGTCTGTACCAGCGCGGCGAAGCCGGCCAGTACCAGGGTCACGCCACCGACCACACCTACAAGGTGCAGGATGTCCGGCGCCAGCAGGAACAGGCCGTTGGTACGGGCGATCAGGTACACGCCCGCGGTCACCATGGTTGCAGCGTGGATCAGTGCCGAAACCGGGGTCGGGCCAGCCATCGCGTCGGCCAGCCAGGTCTGCAGTGGCAGCTGGGCCGATTTACCGACCGCACCGCCCAGCAGCATCAGCGTTGCCAGCACCATCCAGGTGTCGCCAGCCTGGAATTTCTGCGGTGCCAGCACCAGCAGTTCCTGCACGTTCAGGGTACCCAGCTGGGCAAACAGGATGAACAGGCCGATGGCCAGGAACACGTCGCCGATACGGGTGACGATGAACGCCTTGAGTGCCGCGTTACCGTTGTTGCGGTTGCTGTAGTAGAAACCGATCAGCAGGTACGAGCACAGGCCTACACCTTCCCAGCCGAAGTAGATGAACAGCAGGTTATCGCCGAGGATCAGGAACAGCATGCTGGCGATGAACAGGTTGGTGTACGAGAAGAAGCGCGAGTAGCCGGCTTCGCCACGCATGTACCAGGACGCGAACAGGTGGATCAGGAAGCCGACACCGGTAACCACGCCGAGCATGGTGACCGACAGGCCGTCGAGGTACAGGGTGAAGTTCGGCGCAAAGCCGTCCACCGACATCCACTGCCACAGCAGTTGGCTGTACGCGCCGCCTTCAGGTGGCGCGACATTGAACTGCCAGATGACATAGGCGGCGGTAGCAGCCGACAGGCCCACCGAGCCGACGCCGATCAGGGCGGACAGGTTCTCCGAGAACCGCCCGCGCGAGAACGACAGCAGCAGGAAGCCGACGAGGGGGAAGACGAAAGTCAGGAAGAGAAGGTTCATCCGCGCATCTCACTGGCAGCATCGATGTCGAGAGTGTGGAAGCGGCGATACAGCTGCAGCAGGATGGCCAGGCCAATACTGGCCTCGGCGGCTGCCAGGCTGATCACCAGAATGAACATCACCTGGCCGTCGGGCTGGACCCAACGGGCCCCGGCGACGACGAACGCCAGGGCAGAGGCGTTCATCATGACTTCCAGGCTCATGAGTACGAAGAGGATGTTGCGGCGGACCATCAGGCCAACCAGACCTAAGCAGAACAGGATACCGGCGACCGCCAGGCCATGCTCGAGAGGGATAGCACCCATGATTTACTCCTTCGCCTCGTTGCGGCCCAGGTGGAAGGCGGTGACGGCTGCAGCCAGCAGCAGCATCGAGGCCAGTTCGACCACCAGCAGGTACGGCCCGAACAGGCTGATGCCCACTTCTTTAGGGCCCACGGTAGTGCCGCTGATGCCAGCGCCGCTCGGGGCGACGAACAGCACGTACAGCAGTTCCAGCAGCAACAGGGTGCCGAGGATCACCGGCCCTGCCCAGATGCCGGGCTTGAGCCAACCGCGCTCCTGGGCGACCGAAGCCGGCCCCAGGTTAAGCATCATCACCACGAACACGAACAGCACCATGATGGCGCCGGCGTAGGCGATCACTTCCAGGGCGCCGGCGAACGGCGCACCCAGGGAGAAGAAGATCATGGCCACGGAAATCAGCGAAATGATCAGGTAAAGCAAGGCGTGCACGGGGTTTGTGCCGGTCACCACCCGAAGGGTGGAGACCACGGCAATCCCGGATGCGAAGTAGAAAGCGAATTCCATCTTTCTGTCCTTATGGGAGCAAGCTCTTCACGTTGATCGGTTCGGCTTCGTTCTGCGCAGAGCCTTTCGGCTTGCCAGCGATTGCCATACCCGCAACACGGTAGAAGTTGTAGTCAGGGTTCTTGCCGGGGCCGGAGATCAGCAGATCTTCTTTCTCGTACACCAGGTCCTGACGCTTGAACTCGGCCATTTCGAAATCCGGAGTCAGCTGGATCGCGGTGGTCGGGCACGCTTCTTCACACAGGCCGCAGAAAATGCAACGCGAGAAGTTGATGCGGAAGAATTCCGGGTACCAGCGACCATCCTCGGTCTCGGCCTTCTGCAGCGAGATGCAGCCAACCGGGCAGGCCACCGCGCAGAGGTTGCACGCTACGCAGCGCTCCTCGCCATCGGGGTCGCGGGTGAGGACGATGCGGCCGCGGTAGCGCGGCGGCAGGTACACGGGTTCTTCGGGGTACTGCAGGGTGTCGCGCTTGCGGAACCCGTGGGAGAACACCATTGCCAGGCTGCGCAGCTGAGTGCCGGTGCCCTTAACGATGTCGCCGATATACTTGAACATGGGTCAAATCCTCACTGGGCCGCGACGGCTGGCGTGTTGTAGAGCACGATCGCAGCGGTCACCAGCAAATTGATCAGGGTCAGCGGCAGGCAGAACTTCCAGCTGAAGTCCATCACCTGGTCATAGCGCGGGCGCGGGATCGAGGCGCGCAGCAGGATGAACAGCATGATGAAGAACGCGGTCTTCAGGGCGAACCACAGGAACGGCACTTGCGGCAGGATGCCGAACGGGCCGTGCCAGCCACCGAAGAACAGGGTTACCAGCAGCGCCGAGATGAGGATGATGCCGATGTACTCACCGACGAAGAACATGCCCCATTTCATGCCGGCATACTCGATGTGGTAGCCGTCGGCCAGTTCCTGTTCCGCTTCCGGCTGGTCGAACGGGTGACGGTGAGTCACGGCGACGCCAGCGATGAAGAAGGTGCAGAAGCCGAAGAACTGCGGAATGATGAACCACAGGTTCTGCGCCTGGTACTCGACGATGTCGCGCATGTTGAACGAGCCTACCTGCACCACCACGCCCATCAGCGCCAGGCCCAGGAACACTTCGTACGACACGGTCTGTGCCGAAGCACGCAAGCTGCCCAGCAGGGCGTACTTGTTGTTCGACGACCAGCCGGCGAACAGCACAGCGTAGACCGACAGGCCGGCCATGGCGAAGAAGAACAGCAGGCCGATGTTCAGGTCGGCAACGCCCCAGCCCGGTGTGATCGGGATGATCGAGAAGCCGATCAGCAGGGCGCTCATGGCCACGACCGGCGCCAGGGTGAAGATCATCTTGTCGACGAAGGGCGGGTTCCAGTCTTCCTTGAAGAACATCTTCAGCATGTCGGCAGCGATCTGGAACATGCCGAACGGGCCAACGCGGTTCGGGCCGTAGCGGTCCTGCCACCAGCCCAGCAAGCGGCGTTCGACGAAGCTGAGCAGGGCGCCGCAGACCACCACGGCCAGCAGCACCACGATAGCCTTGACGACCTGGATGATCACGTCGATCACTTCGGGGGTGAACCAGCTCATTGTGCTGCCTCCTGCAGACCTTCGACGGATGCACCGAAGATGGCAGGCGGGATGCCGGCCAGGCCTTTCGGCAACGCGACCAGGCCAGCGCCCAGTTCTTCATTGATGCGCAGCGGCAGGCGCAGGGCCACACCGGCAACGTTCAGGCTCAGCAGAGCACCGTCGTTGACACCCAGACGGTCGGCTTCGGACTTGGCCAGGGCCACGTAGGCAGCCGGGATGCGCTGTTGCACCGGGGCGGCGCGCGACGAGCTTTCCTCGCTGCCGAACAGGTGGAAGAACGGCACGGCAGTCCAGGTGCCACGGGCCGGGTTGAAGGCACCCGGAATGGCGCTGAACCAGCTCAGGCGGTCGCCTTGCGGCTCGATCAGGCGTACGCCAGGGTCACCGGCACGCAGGTGGCCACCGACCTCGTCCTGGAACTTGTTCCAGGCTTGCGGCGAGTTCCAGCCCGGCGACCAGGCGAACGGCACCTGCTGGCGCGGTTCGGCGGAGCCCGAGTAACCTTCCATGGAGAAGGCGAACGCGGTGTCCTTGTCTTGCGGGGTGCGCGGCTCGTGCACGCTGATGTTGGCGCGCATGGCAGTACGGCCGGAGTAACGCAGCGGTTCACGGGCCAGCTTCATGCCCTTGATGCGGAACGCGGCGCTTGGCGCGGCGTTGACGATGCCGGCCAGTTGCGGGGCGGCTTCGGCACAGGCGCTGGTAACGTGGTCCAGCTGGGTCCAGTCGACCGGCTTGTTCAGCAGGGTGGCACGCAGGGCGTGCATCCAGCGCCAGCCTTCGTGAATCTGGATGCTGCTGTCCAGGTATTGCGGGTCGAACACCTGGAAGAAGCGCTGGGCACGGCCTTCCTGGCTGACCAGGGTACCGTCGCCCTCGGCGAACGAGGCCGCTGGCAGTACCAGGTGCGCACGGTCGACAGTGGCGGTCTTGGAGTGGTCGGCAACGATCACCACCTTGGCTGCAGCCAGGGCAGCGTCGACCTTGGCGGCCGGTACGCGGGCGTACAGGTCGTTTTCCAGTACGACGATGGCGTCGGCCTTGCCGCTGATGACCGCGTCCAGCGCGGCATCGATGGACTCGCCACCGAGCATGGCCAGGCCGATGCTGTTGGCCTCAGGCACCACCAGGCTCAGCGAGCCGTTTTTCTCGCGCAGCTTCAGGGCTTTGGCGATGTTGGCGGCGGCTTCGATCAACGCCGGGTCGGCCAGCGAGGTGCCGGCTACAACCAGTGGGCGCTTGGCGGCGACCAGGGCATCGGCGATGCGTTGGGCCAAGGCCTTGGCTTCGTCGTCCAGGCCGGCGACTGCCGGTGCACTCGGGTCGATGGCGTGGGCCACGGCGAAACCGATGCGGGCCAGGTCGGCCGGGGCGGCGTGCACGCATTCTTCGGCGACGTCGTCCAGCTTGGTTTCAGCCAGGGAGGCGATGAACAGCGGGTACAGCGCGTGCTGGCCGATGTTCTTCACCGCGGCGTCGAGCCACGGCTGCACTTTCATCGCTTCGGCCATGGCCTCGGCCTTGCCTTTGGTGGCCTGGCGTACAGCCAGGGCGACGCGGGCAGCGGTCTGGGTCAGGTCTTCACCGAGCACGAACACGGCGTCGTGGTCTTCGATGTCGCGCAGGGTAGGCACCGGCAGCGGGCTGTTGTTCAGCACGTTCAGGGCCAGGCGCACGCGGGCCAGTTCGCCAGCTTCCATGCCCGAGTAGAAGTACTCGGCACCGACAAGCTCACGCAGGCCGTAGTTGCTTTCGAGACTGGCGCGTGGCGAGCCGATACCGACGATGGTACGGCCGCGCAGCAGGTCGGCGGCCTTGTCCAGGGCGGCGTCCAGGCCCAGCTTGGTGCCGTCGGCCAGGTGTGGCTGGCGTGGGCGGTCCTTGCGGTTGACGTAGCCGTAGCCGAAGCGGCCGCGGTCGCACAGGAAGTACTGGTTGACCGAGCCGTTGAAGCGGTTTTCGATACGACGCAGTTCGCCGTAGCGCTCGCCGGGGCTGATGTTGCAACCGCTGGAGCAGCCGTGGCAGATGCTTGGGGCGAACTGCATGTCCCACTTGCGGTTGTAACGCTCGGAGTGGGTCTTGTCGGTGAAAACACCGGTCGGGCAGACCTCGGTCAGGTTGCCGGAGAACTCGCTCTCCAGCACGCCGTCTTCGACGCGGCCAAAGTACACGTTGTCGTGGGCGCCGTAGACGCCCAGGTCGGTACCACCGGCGTAATCCTTGTAGTAGCGCACGCAGCGGTAGCAGGCAATGCAGCGGTTCATCTCATGGGCGATGAACGGGCCGAGGTCCTGGTTCTGGTGGGTACGCTTGGTGAAACGGTAGCGGCGCTCGTTGTGGCCGGTCATTACCGTCATGTCTTGCAGGTGGCAGTGACCGCCTTCCTCGCACACCGGGCAGTCGTGCGGGTGGTTGGTCATCAGCCATTCGACGACGCTGGCGCGAAACGCCTTGGACTCGTCATCTTCGATGGAAATCCAGGTGCCGTCGGAGGCAGGGGTCATGCAGGACATGACGATACGACCACGGGTGTCGTTCTCGTCGGTGTACTGCTTGACCGCGCACTGCCGGCAGGCGCCAACGCTACCAAGCGCCGGGTGCCAGCAGAAATAAGGGATGTCGAGGCCTAGCGACAGACACGCCTGTAACAGGTTGTCTGCACCGTTGACTTCGAGCGCTTTGCCGTCTACGTGGATAGTGGCCATTGTTCAAAGTTCTTCGTTGGCCCGCGTGAGCGGGCGTGGCTAATGGAAATCGGTGAGCTTGCGACACGCCGCGAATGAGTCGGGCCTGCCGGCAAGCTGGCGAGTGGCACGGACCACCCGCCTAATCATCTTGTTATGCGCCGACCACGATCGGCCCGGCCTGGATTGGCTTGGCCAGGTCTGGGCGCAGGGTGTCACCCGCGGATGCTGGTGCGACACCGGCCTCGAACTCGGACCGGAAGTATTTGATGGCACTGCCCAGTGGCTCGACGGCACCCGGTGCGTGAGCACAGAAGGTACGGCCTGGGCCGAGGAAGTTGACCAGGCCCAGCAGCGTCTCGATGTCTTCGGCACGGCCTTGCCCGTTTTCCAGTGCACGCAGCATCTTCACGCTCCACGGCAGGCCGTCACGGCATGGCGTGCACCAGCCGCACGACTCGCGGGCGAAAAACTCTTCCATGTTGCGCAGCAGCGAGACCATGTTGACGCTGTCGTCCACCGCCATGGCCAGGCCTGTGCCCATACGGGTGCCGACCTTGGCGATGCCACCGGCGTACATCTGCGCGTCGAGGTGCTCGGGCAGCAGGAAGCCGGTACCGGCGCCGCCTGGCTGCCAGCACTTGAGCTTGAAGCCGTCGCGCATGCCACCGGCGTATTCTTCGAACAGCTCGCGGGCGGTGACGCCGAACGGCAGCTCCCACAGGCCCGGGTTCTTCACCTTGCCAGAGAAGCCCATCAGCTTGGTGCCGTGGTCTTCGCTGCCTTCGCGGGCCAGCGACTTGTACCAGTCGTTGCCGTTGGCGACGATGGCCGGCACGTTGCACAGGGTTTCGACGTTGTTCACGCAAGTCGGCTTGCCCCACACGCCGACGGCTGCAGGGAAGGGCGGCTTGGAGCGCGGGTTGGCGCGACGGCCTTCCAGCGAGTTGATCAGTGCGGTTTCTTCACCGCAGATGTAGCGGCCGGCACCGGTGTGCACGAACAGCTCGAAATCGAAACCGGAGCCCAGGATGTTCTTGCCCAGCAGGCCGGCGGCCTTGGCTTCATCAATGGCGCGGTTGAGGTTTTTCGCAGCGGTGGTGTATTCGCCACGCAGGAAGATGTAGCCACGGTAGGCCTTCAGCGCGCGGGCGCTGATCAGCATGCCCTCGACCAGCAGATGGGGCTGTTGCTCCATCAGCATGCGGTCCTTCCAGGTGTTCGGCTCCATTTCGTCCGCGTTGCACAGCAGGTAGCGGATGTTCATGGATTCGTCTTTGGGCATCAGGCCCCACTTCACGCCAGTGGGGAAGCCTGCGCCACCGCGGCCCTTTAGGCCGGAGTCCTTCACGGTCTGCACGATGTCGTCCTGCGACATCTCGCCCAGTGCCTTGCGGGCAGCGGCGTAGCCGTTCTTGGCCTGATACTCGGCAAGCCACACTGGCTCGCCGTCGTCACGCAGGCGCCAGGTCAGCGGGTGGGTTTCGGCGGTGCGCGCAATGCGGTTGGCCGGGCCGAAGGAAGTAATGGTCATACGTAACCCTCCAGCAGTTTGGTGACGCCAGCAGGCTGCACGTCGCCAAAGGTGTCGTCGTCGATCATCAGCGCGGGGGCCTTGTCGCAGTTGCCCAGGCAGCACACCGGCAGCAGGGTGAAGCGGCCGTCGGCGGTGGTCTGGCCGAGGCCGATACCCAACTCGCTCTGGATCTGGCTGACGACCGATTCATGGCCGCCGATGTAGCAGACCATGCTGTCGCACACGCGGATGATGTGGCGGCCGACCTGCTGGCGGAAGATCTGGCTGTAGAAGGTGGCTACACCTTCGACGTCGCTGGCAGGGATGCCCAGCACTTCGCCGATCGCGTGAATGGCGCCGTCCGGCACCCAGCCACGTTCCTTCTGGACGATCTTCAAGGCTTCGATGGACGCCGCGCGCGGGTCCTCGTAGTGATGCATCTCGTGCTCGATGGCCGAGCGCTCTGTTTCGCTCAGGGCGAAACGGTCTGTCTGGATAAGCGTGCTGTTCATGCTTAGCGGTCCACGTCAGCCATAACGAAGTCGATACTGCCCAGGTACGCAATGAGGTCGGCAACCATGCTGCCTTTGATCACCGAAGGGATCTGCTGCAGGTGCGGGTAGCTCGGAGTACGGATCCGGGTGCGGTAGCTCATGGTGCCGCCATCGCTCGTCAGGTAGTAACTGTTGATGCCCTTGGTCGCCTCGATCATCTGGAACGACTCGTTGGCCGGCATGACCGGGCCCCACGAGACTTGCAGGAAGTGCGTGATGAGGGTCTCGATGTGCTGCAGGGTGCGCTCTTTCGGTGGCGGCGTGGTCAGCGGGTGATCCGCCTTGTACGGGCCTTCCGGCATGTTGCGCAGGCACTGGTCGATGATGCGGATACTCTGGCGCATCTCCTCGACACGGACCATGCAGCGATCATAGGCATCGCCGTTGTGGGCCAGCGGTACTTCGAATTCGAAGTTCTCGTAGCCGGAGTAGGGGCGGGCCTTGCGCAGGTCGAAATCGCAACCGGTGGAGCGCAGGCCGGCACCGGTGGTGCCCCATTCCAGGGCTTCCTTGGTGTTGTACGCGGCAACGCCAATGGTACGGCCCTTGAGGATGCTGTTCTGCAGGGCAGCCTTGGTGTACTCGTCCAGGCGCTTTGGCAGCCAGTCGACGAAGTCCTTGACCAGTTTCTCCCAGCCGCGCGGCAGGTCGTGGGCGACGCCACCGATGCGGTACCAGGCCGGGTGCAGGCGGAAACCGGTGATCGCTTCGATCACGGTGTAGGCGCGCTGGCGGTCGGTGAAGGTGAAGAACACCGGGGTCATGGCGCCCACGTCCTGGATGTAGGTACCCAGGAACAGCAGGTGGCTGGTGATGCGGAAGAACTCGGCCAGCATCACACGAATTACGTCGACCTTCTGCGGCACCTTGATGCCTGCCAGCTTTTCCACCGCCAGTACGTACGGCAGGTTGTTCATCACCCCGCCGAGGTAGTCGATACGGTCGGTGTAGGGGATGAAGCTGTGCCAGGACTGGCGCTCGGCCATTTTCTCGGCGCCACGGTGGTGGTAGCCGATGTCCGGGACGCAGTCGACGATCTCTTCACCGTCCAGCTGCAGGACGATACGGAACGCACCGTGCGCCGAAGGGTGGTTGGGGCCGAGGTTGAGGAACATGTAGTCCTCGTTGGCGCCCTGACGCTTCATGCCCCACGCTTCCGGGTTGAAGCGCGCCGACTCTTCTTCAAGTTGTTGCTTGGCCAGGGTCAGGCTGTAGGGGTCGAACTCGGTGGCACGGGCCGGGTAGTCCTTGCGCAGCGGGTGGCCTTCCCAGGTGGGCGGCATCATGATGCGGCTGAGGTGCGGGTGCCCGGCAAAGTCGATGCCGAACATGTCCCACACTTCGCGCTCGTACCAGTTGGCGTTTGGCCAGATACCGGTCACGGTCGGCAGGTTCAGGTCGCCTTCGCTCAGCGACACCTTGATCATCACGTCGCTGTTACGCTCGATCGACAGCAGGTGGTAGAACACGCTGAAGTCGGCGGCCGGCAGGCCACGGCGCTGGGTGCGCAGGCGTTCGTCGACGCCGTGCAGGTCGTACAGCATGCTGTAAGGCTTGGCGACACCGCGCAGGAAGCTGAGCACCTCTTTGAGCTGGGCGCGTTTGACCCACAGCACGGGCATGCCGGTGCGGGTTTCCTGGGCGACGAATGCTTCGGCGCCAAAACGGTTGTTCAGTTCGACGACCACATCCTGGTCGTCAGCCTTGTAGGGCGGAATAAAAATAGCGTTGTCCGCTGTCATGGTCTCGGTCGCTTTGGGTCAACGTTAAGAATGAAGCCAGGCCGCCGGCTCCAGGGGGAGCGGGCGGCAGGTCGCTGGATCAGACTTCGTCGGGGCTGCGCAGGTTGGTTACTGCAATGCGCTGCTCACGACGCAGGTCTTTCTGGGCTGGCATCTCGGCACGGTAAATACCTTGATCACCAACAACCCAGGAAAGCGGGCGTCGTTCTTGGCCGATCGACTCCTGCAGCAGCATCAAGCCTTGCAGGAAAGCCTCAGGGCGTGGCGGGCAGCCAGGCACATAGACGTCCACGGGGAGGAACTTGTCGACCCCCTGAACGACCGAGTAGATGTCGTACATGCCACCGGAGTTGGCGCACGAACCCATGGAGATGACCCATTTCGGCTCGAGCATCTGCTCGTAGAGGCGCTGGATGATCGGCGCCATCTTGATGAAGCAGGTACCGGCGATGACCATGAAGTCGGCCTGACGCGGCGAGGCCCGGATGACTTCGGCGCCGAAGCGGGCGATGTCGTGGGGTGCCGTGAAGGCCGTGGTCATTTCCACGTAGCAGCAGGACAGGCCGAAGTTGTACGGCCAGAGGGAGTTCTTGCGACCCCAGTTGACCGCGCCACGCAGCACATCTTCGAGTTTCCCCATGTAGATGTTCTTGTGGACCTGGTCCTCTAGCAGCTGATCGGTGACGGTTTCCCGTTCACCTACCGGGTACTGCTCGTTAGGCGCATCCGGATCGATTCTGGTGAGATTGTATTGCATTGCCAAAGCCTCATTGTTTCAGCTTCGCTTGCCGCTTGCGGCGACCTTCGGGAGCCCAGTCAAGAGCACCGACGCGCCATAGGTAGACAAGACCTGCCAACAGAATTGCTATGAAAACGAGAGCTTCGACGAACCCGGTCCAGCCGCTTTCGCGGACGGACACAGACCATGCAAAGAGAAAGAGGGCTTCGATATCGAAGATCACGAACAGCATCGCGACCAGATAGAATTTGGCGGACAGGCGCAGGCGGGCGCTGCCGACGGGCAGCATGCCGGATTCGAAGGGTTCGTTCTTGGCGCGACCCCAGGCCTTGCTACCGAGCAGGCTGGACAGGCCGAGCATGAAGGCGCACAGGCCGACGACACCCAGGAGGAAGATGGCAAAGCCCCAGTTGTGGGCGATGAGTCCCGCCGAATCGGACATGCTAGAGATCCTTATACAGAGACCCAGCTCTGCAGTCTGAAATAAGTAGAGCGGCGACGTGGTGTCGCAGGTGCAGTGACCAAATGTCGCAGCTGAATCAATCGCGCTGATTTTATGGGTAAACCCGGTGCAAGTAAAATTTCTGTCGCAAATTTATTCGTAGGATTAAGAACAAAAGGCACTCGTAAATGGCTGAAAGCCTTGAAATTCGGGCATTGCGTGCGGTTTTGTTAATTATGTTTCTTGCGACTGGTAACGAATCACAAGTTGCGTAATGATAATTAATATCATTTGACCTGATGCTATGTAATTTGGCTGTTCTGCGCCTTGTAAAGTTCATCCGGCGATTCCCTCTACTTGCAAATGCGAAAGACTCCTGTTCTAGCAGCTTCCGATACTGCGCGCACCGCTCTGGGTCAATACTTTATCGGTTGAGCGGTGACTGGCTGATGCAGCAATCGCCCACTGCCC
Source organism: Pseudomonas sp. BN505 (assembly GCF_029873175.1). Classification (NCBI taxonomy): domain Bacteria; kingdom Pseudomonadati; phylum Pseudomonadota; class Gammaproteobacteria; order Pseudomonadales; family Pseudomonadaceae; genus Pseudomonas; species Pseudomonas sp. BN505. Next base: position 1,358 of record NZ_SSOI01000069.1, on the reverse strand, counting down.
GAGCCAGTAGGTGAGGATGATCAGGTACGGCGCGGCGGCGAACGGGCTGACGAAGCGGTCGATGCCGATCAGGCTGTCGGAGAGCACGAACAGGCAGGCGCCGATTGCGGCCAGCCCGCCACAGGCCAGGGCGCGCCAGAGCATGGCGCTGATGGCCAGGGCGTACAGCGCGACCGGGATCAGCAACGGGCCGAGGCCGTGGCTGGCCAGTACGCCGAGCAGCGCGATGCCGGTGATGGCGCTGAAGATCAGTGCGGGCAGGGCGGGGCGCAGGGTAATGCCGCAATAGCCGCGCAGGTAAGCCAGGTGGGCACAGAGGAAGGCGGCCAGGCCGAATACGAACAGGTCGGCGGGGATGGCCAGCAGTATGTCACCCATTACCGAAAAGCCCAGGCCGATCGAGATCCACTTCCGATAAGGTGTGGCCGGGGCGCCGCGCAGCCAGGCGACAAGCGCCAGGACGGGAACGGGTTTGGCCAGCAGTGCGACCAGGGTATTGTCGCTGGCCAGTGCATATATATAGAGGGCGACGGCGGCCAGGGCCAGAATCATCAGGTGGCTTGGACGAGGCATGGGCGGTCCTTGCTGCTGTGCTGCCTCAAGCATAGACGTGATCCTGGGTTTTGCTGGTGATGCCTTTGGATTGGGTTAGGGCTGGCATGGGCTTGGCGAAAGCAATGCGGCGCCTGTGAGATCGAGCGCCGCCCGCGCGGCGCATCGCGAGCTGCGCTCGCTCCTACGTTTGTTTTTGGCCAGTAACGCCTGTGGCAGGCGCACGCGACCGTCTTGTTTGTACGGCACGATATCGAGTCATGCCCCAAGGCGTTCGCGCGCAAATCCCATAGGAATAATTGGCCCGAAACAAACGTAGGGGCGAGCGCAGCTCGCGATGCGCCGAGCGGGCGGCGCTCGGTCTCACGGGCGCTGAAGATGCTGTGGCGAACACCTCTCAGCCCAGGCGCATTTTCAAAGGCACGTCAAAAAGAAAGCCCGGAGCTTTCACAAGCCCCGGGCCTTCGTTCAACAGCAGCCCACTATCAGTGGAACTGCTCTTCCTCGGTCGAGCCGGTCAGCGCAGTCACCGACGATGCGCCACCCTGGATCACGGTGGTCATGTCATCGAAGTAACCGGTGCCCACTTCCTGTTGGTGCGCCACGAAGGTGTAGCCCTTGCTGGCGTCAGCGAATTCCTGCTCTTGCAGCTTCACGTAGGCGGTCATGTCGTTGCGGGCGTAGTCGTGCGCCAGGTTGAACATGCCGTGCCACATGTTGTGGATGCCCGCCAGGGTGATGAACTGGTGCTTGTAGCCCATGGCCGACAGCTCGCGCTGGAACTTGGCGATGGTGGCGTCGTCCAG